>JAUNWC010000095.1:944-6509 GCA_030540495.1 Bacteroidota bacterium | reverse complement strand
AAATTCTTATCTAAAAATTATTTGAAATCTTACATTTTTTTTGTTTTCTACATAAAGGACCTCTGATCCTTTTTTCAATTTGCCTTTTTGCATATCCTTTTCATAATTGACAAAAACAGGCTCTATTTCCTTAACTCTCATATTCTTAACCTCTGTTAAGAAAGGACTTTCTACATCTCTATTTACTACCACAGGAGTTATGGCTGGTTTTTCCACCTTAGTAACTTCTTTTGGCTCACCTTGGCGTTTGTAGATAACAACATAGTTATTGTCTTTGAAAACTCTTTTTGCAAAGTCTATTAACTCTTGTTTGGTTATCTTAGACATTTGGTCTAATTCATTAACAGCGTCTTGCCAATCTTGGTGAGCAAGATAAGCATTTATCATACTCATGGCACGAGAACTATTGCTTTCCAAGCCTTTCATTTCGTCAAGTTTTTGGTTGTTGATAGCGGCAGTAAGAAGAGTTTCGTCCCAATTTCCGCTTTTGAAAATTTCTATTTGTTTCAACAGCAAATCTTTAACCTCATCAAGTGTTTGACCTTGTTTTGGCATACCTACAAGCAAGAAAGCAGTATAATCATTCAAACTCATAACACCACTACCTGCATACATTGTAAGTTGCTTTTGGTTGATATTTTCGTCTATCAAACCACAAGAACCATTGGAAAGAATTCTGTCCATAAGGTTGGCAAGCAAAACTTCTCTACTTCCGTTGCCTGCATCTATACGAAAACCTACTCTAATGTTCTCAGCCTCCAAGCCCCAAACATCTACTTTTTTAACTTCTGTTATTTCTGGTTCTTTTATTTGTTTAAATTCAGGTACTTTCTTTGCAGGTATTTTGCCAAAGTATTTATTTATTAGTTGTATTGCTTCCTCTGGGTCAAAGTCTCCACTCATTGCAATACAATAATTGTTTGGCACATAATAGTTTTCAAAGTGTTTTTTGATATTGTCCAATGAAGGATTTTTCAAATGTTCTATTGTGCCTATTGTGGTTTGTGTTCCGTATGGATGATTAGGGAAAAGGGCAAGGTTAAGTGCCTCATAAACTTTTCTACCATCGTTAGCCATACCCATATTTTTTTCTTCATAAACGGCTTCCAATTCAGTATGGAAAAGTCTAAACACAGGGTCAGCAAATCTATCTCCCTCTACTTTTAACCATCTTTCTAACTCATTGGAAGGTATATCCTCTTGATAAACAGTCATATCATTTGAGGTGAAAGCATTGGTTCCTTGTGCTCCTATCAAAGACATCATTTTGTCGTACTCGTTAGGAATAGCGTACTTAGAAGCCAAATAAGAAACAGAGTCTATTTGATGATATATTTCTGCTCTTTTTTGAGGGTCAGTTGTATGGTTATAAACCTCATATAGTCTTTCTATTTCTTGTATATAAGGTTTTTCTTTCTCCCAATCCAATGTACCAAAGGAAGTAGTTCCTTTAAACATCAAATGCTCCAAATAGTGAGAAAGTCCTGTGGATTCGCTCGGGTCGTTCTTACTACCCACCCTTACAGCAATGTAGGTTTGTATTCTTGGCACATCCTTATTAACCGAAAGAAAAACTTCCAAACCATTGTCAAGAGTATAATGAATAACGTTCATAGGGTCATTCTTATACGTTTTTTTGTGAAAATTCTGTGCGCTAAGGCTGAACACCAATAGCACAAACACAAATAAAGCAAGCGTTTTAACAAAATATCTTTTCATATTTATCTATTATTAGTTATGATTTATTAGGTTGCAAAGATATAAATATTTATTGTAATGATAAAACATTTTTGCCACTCAAAAAGCAAAATACCTACAAATAGGTAGTCTATTTTTTAGTAATATACCATCACTTCTCCATTGCGTCTAAATACTTCTTTGTCATCTCCTTTGCGTCTATAATACAAATCATAAATATAGACTCCTTGTGGAACATATTTGCCTTTGTAGGTACCATCCCATTGCTCAGAAATATCTTTGGTTTGAAAAACAATGGTTCCCCAACGGCTGTATATAACTAACTTTTCTAACTCAACAACAACCTATAAAAAAAGGAGGCATTGCCTCCTATCTACCTTATCTTATAAATACCTATAAAATTAGTCTATGCTCTTTAGGGTGTATTTGGTAGAGCCTAAGCCTATTTGCTCAGCGTAATCCACTATGTGAGTTCCGTGTTGTTGATTGATACGGTCAATCAAAGGTTTGGTATTATTATCCTCTGTTACTTGCATATTGAAGATAATATCCAAACAAGCCTTGTCTAAAGCCACAGGGTCTGTGGAAGCCAAAATACCATAATCTTTTATTAAAGGTTTTGCAGGATTAGCATTGCAATCGCAATCTATAGACATATTGTTCATAACAGCAATATAAACTATTTTCTTGCCAAATTTATCTGCAATGGCTTTGGCTGCCTCTGCCATAGATTCCAAAAAGTCGTCTTGTGCAGCAATATTGCTCCACAAAGTTTCCATGCTTTCAACCTTGCCAGCAGAATGAATATAAGCCTTGCCATTAGTGGAGGCAAAACCTATGGATTGGTTTTTAAGCACACCTCCAAAACCAGCCATTTGATGACCTTTGAAATGGGCAAGATTTACAACAAAATCATAGTTGTTTAGGTGTGAGCCAACAATGTCGTATTTCAAATGCTTGCCGTCCTTGATAGGAAGTTTTATTTCTCCTTCTTCGTCCATAATATCAACCTTAGCAACTTTCTCCCAACCGTGTTCTTTGATGGTGTGTTTGTGCAAATCGGTTCTGTGTCTTGTACCTTCGTAAGCAGTATTGCACTCTACTATATTGGCGTTAAGTTTGTGTACCAAAGGAGCAATCAAGTCCATAGACAAAGCATGTACTCCCTTGCCTTCTCCTGTTGAGATTTTAACTCCTACCCTACCCTCTTCTTTTACTCCAAGTGCCTCGTATATCTTAACAAGACTTTCCGCAGAAATGTTCTTTGTGATATAAACCACACTCTCTTGATTTTTGTTTTCTTCCGTCATAACAGTTTTCTCCTTTTCTTTGTTTGAACAAGATAAGAATGCAAAGGAAGCAACCCCCGCAAACATCATTATTTTACTTAATTTATTCATAATATTTTATTTTATTGTTTGTTATTCACTACTAACCTTTATGGTTTTGCAAAGTTATAAATTTTTCATAAAAAAAAGAAAAAAAATATTTTTTTTATTACATAGGTGGGTATAAGTTAGTAATTTTGCAGGCTTGATGTAATCAAAGTTATTTATGATAAGCAAAACACTACTAAAAAAAATAGCCTCTTATAAACAAAAAAAGTATAGAGATTTGGACAAAGTCTTTGTAGTCGAGGGTGAAAAGATGGTCAAAGAGGCAATACTCTCCTCTTTTGAGATTGTTTGCATCTGTGCAATAAAGGATTGGATTGAGAATAACAAAGACCTATTAGAACAAATAGAGTATTATGAGGTATCTTATTCTGAATTGGAGAGAATAAGCAATTTGACTACACCTAACAGTGTTCTTGCCATATTAAGCCAAAAGGAAATGCGAATGCCTGATATCAAAAATATTAGTAACAATCTTTCCCTTATGCTTGACAATGTAAGCAACCCGGGTAACTTTGGCACAATAGTTAGATTATGCTCTTGGTTTGGAATAAAGAATATAATTTGCTCTGAAACAACTACGGATTGTTACAACCCCAAAGTAGTGCAAGCAAGTATGGGAGCAATATTTCACACCGATATACATTATTGTAATATATTAGATTTGTTAGATAGTTTGCCAAAAGATTTGCCTATATATGCCACAGTGCTAAGGGAAGGAAAGAATATATATATGGAAAATCTTGCTCAGAAAGGTATTATAGTCTTAGGTAATGAGTCTTTTGGAGTATCAAAAGAGGTTTTACAAAGGGTTACTCACAAGATAACCATTCCTTCTTTTGCAGAAAATAAGCAAGTGGAGTCACTAAATGTTTCTATGGCTACAGCAATAATCTTGTCCGAATTTAGAAGAGAAGTGAAAAAAAATATATAATTTTGCAAAACAAAAATGTAAAGATTGGAGGACAACCGATATATGAGTATGTTTAGCATAGACTTAGGAGGTAACAATAAATTTGAGCCTTGGCGTAAGGATTTTTGGTTAAAAATTCTTGTAATGACCATTGCTATATGCATAGTTTGTTGGGTATGGGGAGCAGACCAACCTTCCTCTAACCGACCTTACATAGAAGGACCTTTGTATGCAGTGGTGCTTGCCATTGTTATCAGCATACTTAACGGATTTATCAAGCCTGTGCTTTCTCTCTTTTCTATGCCTGTAATTATTTCTACCTTAGGGCTTTTTGTATTGGTTATAAATGCCATAATAGTTATGATAGCGGCTTGGCTTATGGGTGATAAGTTTGATATCAACGGCTTTGGAAACGCTTTCTTATTCTCTATTATAGTTTCTGTTTTGAGTTTTATCTTGGATATACCGAGAAGAGTTAAACGTATATCCGATGCTCTTAGTGCAAAACACGACCCTTATAGAGAAAATAACCCTAAGAGAGAAGAGGCTACTTTTACGGAATACGAAGACGTAACCGATAAAGAAGAAACAAATAACAACGAATAAATTTCATATTTTTTTATTACAATGAAAATTTGTAGAACTATTGAGGAATTAACTTCCACTATAGAAGAAATCAAGCAAGAAAATAAAACCATAGGCTTGGTGCCTACTATGGGAGCATTGCACGAAGGACACAAATCCTTGTTTAGAAAAGCAAGAGAAGAAAACGATGTTTTTATCAGCAGTGTTTTTGTCAATCCCATACAATTCAACAACAAAGAAGACTTTGAAAAATATCCACGCGATGAGCAAAAGGATTTGAATATATTGGAGGAGTGTGGATGCGATATTGCCTTTGTGCCGACAGCCGATGAGATTTATAAGCAAGAGCCTAAGGAGTTTCACTTTGGTGCATTGGAGCAAGTTATGGAAGGCAAGCAAAGACCAGGACATTTTAGCGGTGTTGCCAATATTGTTTCCCGTCTTTTCCTTTGGACAAAAGCCGATAGAGGCTATTTTGGAGAGAAGGATTATCAACAAATAGCCATTATCAAAGAAATGATAAGACAAGAGAATATAAACATAGAGATTGTTTCTTGTCCTATTTATAGAGATGAGGATGGATTGGCAACCTCCTCTCGCAACCAACGACTAAGCCCTGAAGCAAGAAAAATTGCTCCAAAAATACACCAAATCTTAGAAAAGTCTTATTTACAAAGAAATTCACTAAGCCTTAGCCAAATAAAAAGATTCGTAGAAGATGAATTTGAAAAAATAAAAGATTTTGAATTAGAATATTTTCTTATTGTGGATGATACAACTTTGCAACCCATACATACCAAGAACCCTGGACACGGAGTAGTGGGATGTGTGGCTGTATGGCTTGACGGGGTAAGACTTATAGATATACAAAGATATTACTAAGTTTTTTGCTCTTGTTCTTAAAGTTTTCTAACCAAGGGCAAGCCAAAGATAATGCCTTATAATACTGTTTTATAAAGAAGTTGTCAAAGATAT
>JAUNWC010000095.1:0-934 GCA_030540495.1 Bacteroidota bacterium | reverse complement strand
GTTAGATTACGATGGCTTTGATTATATTTATACTTGTATATTTGGGAATAATTTTTAACAGACTTCCTTTTGTTAATTTGGATAGGAAGTCTTTTGCTTTCATAGGTGCAGTGCTTATGATATTAGCAGGAGAAATATCTCCTAAGGAGGCTGTTGATAGCATAGATTTCAATACTTTATCTTTGCTCTTGGGTATGATGTTAATTATTTCCAATCTAAGATTAGAGGGATTCTTTTCTCTTCTGTCTCAAAAGACAACTTCTTGTGCAAAAACTCCTTTAATGTTGCTTAGCATTGTTGTTTTTATTACCGGCTTTGCCTCTGCTTTTTTGGTAAATGATGCGGTTGTCTTGCTTTTTACTCCCGTAATAATAGAGGTTTGTAAGAAATTAGATTTGCCTTCTATTCCTTTTTTGCTTGGAGAAATATTTTCTGCCAATGCAGGCTCACTTATGACCATTACTGGCAACCCGCAAAATATGATAATAGGTATAGCCTCAAATATTTCTTACTCACAATTTATGCTCTATCTTTTGCCCATTGCTTTGCTTTCTATGGTGGTTATAATAGTAATTATAAGAATATTCTACAAAAAAACCTTCTACAAAAAGACATTAACTCTTTCAAAAACAAACCACACAGGAGAAATTAAAAATATGCGACTTTCTTTGCTTGTTTTTGCTTTGGTAATTATAGGATTCTTCTTTGGCAAAATATTTGGCTTGTCTATACCAATGATAGCCCTAATAGGAGGAGTATTGACTTTAATTTTGTCTAAGCATAAAGCGGATAAAATATTTGAGGGTGTAGATTGGTCTTTGTTGTTATTTTTTGCTTCTTTGTTTGTATTGGTAGCAAGTATCAAAAACTCCAACCTACTCTCCTTTGTCTTTAATTTACATTTAGAAGAAAGTCCTCTTTCCATACTTATAAT
>JAUNWC010000094.1 GCA_030540495.1 Bacteroidota bacterium | reverse complement strand
ATAATCAAGCAAAGTTTCTCAAATTTGAGATTTAATTGGCAATTAAAAAATTTTCAGCCTCAGGCTGTTTTATTGGGCAAAGCCGGTCGATAGGTTAGCATAGGTTGGAGCCTTTGGCTCCTATAGGTTAGCATAGGTTGTAATAAGTTAGCATAGGAGATTTTATAAGCGTATAACAAAATGTAACGGCTTTGACCTCCTATTATAACTTATAACAACTTATCTTAACCTATAAGGAGCCACAGGCTCTAACTTATGCTAACCTATTACAACCTATAAAGAATAGCCTCAGTCTCCCAACTGTGCTAACCTATAACAACTATATAAGATTTAATTCCTTTTTTATCTGCTCTATTTTTGTCAAAGCAGTGTTGCAAAGAGTTTTGAAGTCATCTCCTGGTTTAAATTCCATTTTTACTCCAAAATAAAATTTAATCTTAGGCTCGGTGCCAGAAGGTCTGATGGATATTTTGCTTCCGTCCTCAAGGTAGTATTGCAAAACATTTGATTTAGGAATGGTCAAATTGGTTTGCTCGCCTGTTAAAAGGTTTTTGCTTGTTTGCAATAGAATATCATCTATTTTAACAACATTCTTTCCTATTATAGTCTTAGGAGGGTGATTTCTAAAATCTTGCATCATTTTTTCTATTTCCTCTGCTCCGCTCTTTCCTTTGCGTACAACGGAAACAAGCCCCTCTTGATAATAACCATATTTTTGATATATTTCCAAAAGGATATTATAAATAGTTTTGTTGTTTTGTTTTGCCCAAGCACACATTTCAGCCAATATACAACAAGCAGATATGGAGTCTTTGTCTCGTACAAAATCGCCTATCAAATAGCCATAACTTTCCTCTCCTCCGCCTATGTATTTTTCTTTGCCTTCCAATTTGAGAATTTTGTCGGCTATCCATTTAAATCCTGTTAAGACATCATAACATTTAACATTGTAGTCCTCTGCCAAAACTCTCATTAACTCTGTGGAAACTATGGTCTTAATGATAAATTCATTGCCTTTATAGGCTCCAAGTTCTTTGTATCTTTCCAAAAGGTAATAGGTTAATAAAGAGGCTGTTTGATTGCCATTAAGCATCATTACCTTGCCCTCGTTATCTCTTATAGTCAAAGCCTCTCTATCTGCATCAGGGTCAGTAGCCAAAAGAATATCTGCTTTTTCTTCTTCCATAAGTTTTAAACCAAGTTCCAAAGCACTTCTCTCCTCTGGATTTGGATAAACTACCGTAGGGAAGTTGCCATCAGGCTGGCTTTGCTCCTTTTGACAAACCACATCATTAAAGCCAAACAAACGCAATGCCTCCGGTATTATTTTGTAACCTGTGCCGTGCAAAGGTGTATATGCTATTTTTATATTTTTAAATTTATCTAAGCCCTCACTTGCAAGCGAAAGAGTTTTTAGTTTCTCAAAATATATTTTGTCAAAATCATTGTCAAGTATGGTAATATTGTCCATACTTTCTTGCATTTTTACTTGTGAAATATCTTCTATGGCATCAACTCTTGAGATTACGTCCTCATCGTGTGGAAATACCAATTGTGCTCCATCGTTCCAATATGCCTTATAACCATTATACTCCTTAGGGTTATGAGAGGCTGTTATCATAACTCCGGCTTCGCACCTTAATTCTCTAACGGCAAAACTTAATAGTGGAGTAGGGTGTATGTTTTCAAACAAAAACACCTTAAAACCATTGCCTGCAAAGACTTTGGCTACTATTTGAGCAAACTCCTTGCTATTGTTTCTGCTGTCAAAAGAAACAGCAACTTTTATATCTTTTTTGTTAGAATTCTGCTCTTTTATATAGTTGGCAAATCCCTGAGTGGAAGTAGCCACAACAATGGTATTCATTCTGTTGGTACCCACTCCCATAATACCTCTAAGACCACCCGTGCCAAAAGCAAGTTTTTTATAAAAAGCATCGTTAAATTCTTCTATATTTTCTTGTTTTAGCCTTAGTATTTCTTGTTTTATTTCTTCGCTGATACCTTTTTGGTTTAACCATTGTTCAGCGTTCAAAACTGCTTGCTTGTCTAATTCAGCCATAATTTATCTTCGTTTTTTATTGTTTTCTAAATAGGTTTGAGCCTCAAGGCTACCCATATTTGCAGCCTTTCTATAATATTCCAAAGATTTTTTATTATTCTTTTTTACTTCTTTTCCCTCCTTATAGGCTTGGGCAAGTATAAGATAGGTTTCTGCTCTGTAAATTTGTTTTAAATCCAAAATTTGTGTTATGGAGTTGGTTTTCTTATAATTTTCTATTGCGACAACTTCTTTTGCTTGCAAAATACCACCTTTTGCTGCTTTGTTGTAGTACTCCATTGCTTTCTTTTTATTTACTTTTTGTTCATATCCGTTTTCTAAAAAGAGAGCATAAACATATTCGGCCATAGGAATATTTTTTTGCAAAGCGATTTTTGTAAGGCTGTCCGCCTTAGCATAATTTGGAGCAATAGCACCGTTGGAGGACAATATGTAAGCCAAATAAGCCATGGCAACAGTGTCTTGATTATCCACCGCTTTTTCGTACCAATAGACGGCTTCTTGCCAATTTTCTTCTACTACTTCTCCCGTTAAATAACAATCGGCTATACGTCTTTGTGCCAAACCTTCGTTTCTTTCTGCACATATTCTATACCAAAGATAAGCACGAGAAAGACTTCTTTTTGTTCCCAAACCAGCATCAAACATTATGGCAACTTTTAATTGCGAGTTTTCATGCCCTCTTTCTGCTGCTTTCATATAATAATTAAAAGCGTTGGTATAGTTTTGTGAGCATCCTTTTCCCGCTTCATACATATAGGCAACCATATAACTACCTTCCAAATTGCCTTTATCTGCTGCTTGTTTGTACCAAATAAATGCTTGTCTGTCGTCTTGTAATCTTCCTATTCCCTTATAATATTCTTCTGCCAACTTAAACATTGCTGTAACATTGCCCGAGCGAGCCTTAAGTTCTAAGTTTTGCTGTGCATATCCGTTAAAAACAGATACCAATAACAAGAAAGCAAAGAAAATTATTATTCCTCTTGTACTTCTATTCTTCATATTGCCATAATTGTTTTTCGTTCCAATATTCCAATGCAGTAGGGTACCCTTCTTTGTAAGCCATTTTTATGTAATTAAGGCTTTGGGCAACATCTTTTTTGCACCCTAAACCATCATAATACATGGTACCCACCTTAAACATTGCTTTTGCCAAACCTCCTTTATCTGCTGCTTTTTTATAGTAGGAAAAGGCTGTTGGCAAATGTTTGGCTACTCCTACTCCTTGCGAGTACATTTCTCCCAAAGAATAACAAGCCTCATAGTTGTCCAAATCTGCTGCTTGCTTATAATAAGTAAAGGCTAAATGTAAGTTTTGCTTAACCTCAGTGCCGTAATAATACAAATCTCCAAGAGCCATAATTGCGTCTTTTTGATTTTGTTCTGCTGCTTTTTTATACCAATAGATTGCTTTTTTTATATCCTTTTGCATTTTGTCGTTTTGGGAATACATCCTGCCGAGTTTATACTGAGCCACAGCATCACCATCTCTTGCTGCAACCACAAAGGTTTGAGCCTTTGTTTCCATTAGATTGCAAAAACACACAAATACGAAAATAATACCTATTATTTCTCTTACTCTCTTCATCTTTTTCTTTTGTTTTTAGACGCAAATATAGTTACAAAAGTAGTAATAATTTGCGATAAAAACGTTGTATTTTTACAAAATATTTTATTTGCTAATAAAAATAACAATCAAATCCCAAAAAAATTGCATAACTTTGCATTGTAATATAGTATAAATAACGATGAAAAAAAATAGTTATCTTTTTCCGCTTACCATTATAGGTATATTGTACTTTGTATTTGGGTTTATAACCTGGCTTAACAATCAATTGATACCATTTCTTAAGACGGCGTGTCAGTTGTCCGATACTCGAGCCTATTTGGTAACCTTTGCCTTTTATATTTCTTATTTTGTTATGGCTTTGCCCTCGGCGAGTATTCTCAAAAGGACAGGCTTTGCAAAGGGAATGTCTTTGGGTCTTTTGGTTATGGCAGTTGGGTGTTTGATTTTTATTCCTGCGGCTTTGAGTAGAAATTATGTTGTTTTCTTATTTGGGTTGTTCGTTCAGGGAACGGGCTTGGCTTTGTTGCAAACGGCTGCCAATCCATACGTAACAATATTGGGTCCAATAGAATCAGCAACGCAAAGAATGTGTATAATGGGATTATTTAACAAGATAGCAGGTATAATAGGAATATACATTTTTTCAAAAGCCTTATTGCATAATTTTGATGAGATAAACAACAATATAAATGTTGTTGTGGGAGAGGAGAAAATAATTTTACTCAATGAACTTGCTCACAGAATTATTTTGCCATATATAATTATGGCTTGTGCTTTGGTTGTTATTTCTCTTATGGTCTTTCTTGCAAAACTTCCAAATGTAAATTCCTCGGATGATAATGCAGATTACAAAGATGATAAGCCTCAAACCAAAAAACTCCCTGCTTATCTATGGTTGGGTGTATTGGCTTTGTTCTTTTATGAAGGTGCGGAGGTTATGGCAATAGACACCCTCGTTCCTTATAGCAAATCAATAGGTTTGCCCGATACTATTTATTCCAAAATAGGAATGTTTGCTCTTATGGCTCTTTTGATAGGGTATATTTCCACAATAATACTTATACCAAAGTATATTTCACAAAGAAAAGCTCTTGTTTACTGCTCTTTGATTTCTCTTGTTTTTGTACTTATTGCCCTATTCTCCACAGGGCTTTGCTCTTTGGTATTTTTTATTTTACTCTCTTTCTCAAATGCTGTAATGTGGGGTGCTATTTGGGCTTTGGCTATAGATAAACTTGGCAAAAACACTTCCTTTGCCTCTGCTCTTTTGATTATGGCTATAGTAGGAGGAGCAATAATACCTTTGATTTATGGTGGTTTCTCTGATGCAGTTGGCTCTTTGCATCTGCCTTATATATTATTTTTGCCTTGTTATTTGTTTATCTTATTCTATGCCCTTAGAGGTTATAAGATAGGGAAATAATATTTTTTTTAATTTTGTAATAGTATTTTGTAGTATAAAACTAAGGATAAAAAAACTTATTAAGAACTTAGGATGGCTAAAGAAAAAGATATACAAGAAATTTGTGCTTTTTGTGGCAGACCTGCAAGTAGGGTAAATAAATTTTATACCTCTATGTTTCAGGGTGTGGGTATTTGTGATAGTTGTTTGAGAGAAGTAAATAAAATGGTAGCAAAGGAACATAGACACAACGAAGTTTCGCCCGCAGAACACTTAGAATTAAAAACACCAAAAGAAATATTTGATTTTCTTAATCAATATGTTATCGGACAAGACAGGGCAAAGAAAACACTTGCTGTAGCGGTCTATAACCATTACAAAAGGTTGAACTATGTGGCTGGTGGCAAAAGTACGGATGATGTAGAGTTGGAGAAATCAAATATAATAATGATAGGTGAAACGGGAACAGGTAAGACTTTGCTTGCTCGTACTATAGCCAATCTTTTGAACGTACCTTTTTGCATAGCAGACGCTACCACTCTAACGCAGGCAGGATATGTGGGCGAGGATGTAGAAAATATACTTACCCGACTTTTGCAAAATGCTAACTATGATGTAAAAAAGGCAGAGAAAGGTATTGTTTTTATAGACGAAATAGACAAAATAGCCCGCAAGGGAGATAATCCTTCCATAACACGAGATGTAAGCGGAGAAGGTGTTCAACAATCTTTGTTAAAAATCTTAGAGGGTACTATGGTAAATGTTCCACCTGAGGGAGGAAGAAAACACCCTGAGCAACAATTTATTCAAGTGAATACTCGCAATATTCTTTTTATAGCGGCAGGTGCTTTTGATGGTATAGAAAGAAATATAGCCTCTCGTATGAATTCCAATGCCATAGGTTTTTCGGAGTCACTGAAAAGAGAGAGCATAGACACAGATGAGTTTTTGAAATATGTACAACCACAGGATTTGAAGAGATTTGGACTTATACCAGAACTTATAGGAAGGTTTCCTGTGCTGACTTCCTTAGATAAGTTGGACGAACAAGCCCTTAAACGCATACTTACCGAACCAAAGAACGCTATAACCAAACAATATCAAAAATTGTTTGAAATGGATAATAAGAAATTGATTTTTGAGAATGAGGCTTTGGATTATTTTGTTCAAACGGCTTTGAAATATGCTTTGGGAGCAAGAGGTCTGCGTTCTATTATGGAAAATGTTATGAATGATTTGATGTTTTCCATACCAGATGATAAGCAAGAAAAAGAAGTTGTAATAACAAAAGAATATGCAGAAAAGGTTTTGGATACAAAACTATTAAAGTTGAAATAAAAAAAAGAAATGAAAAAAACTCTCAGTTTTGTAGTATTATTGTTTTGTTTTCTTTTGACAAAAGGACAGGTTGTGGGAGGTATAACCGTGTTTGGCACTATTTATCAAGGAGATACCATACCTATGGCATACCTT
>JAUNWC010000093.1 GCA_030540495.1 Bacteroidota bacterium | reverse complement strand
TGCGGAGGTTGAAAAAAAATGGATAGTTATTGATGCAGAGAATCAAATAGTGGGTCGTGTAGCCACAAGAGCGGCTAACATTCTTAGAGGTAAGCACAAACCTTCTTACACTCCTCATGTTGATTGTGGAGATAATGTAATAATTATTAACGCCGAGAAAATTAGATTTACGGGAAAGAAATTAACAGAAAAACAGTATGTACGTCATACTGGTTATCCAGGAGGACAAAGATTTGCAACTCCTCAACTTTGGTTGTCAAAGTTTCCTATAAGAGTGCTTGAACATGCTGTAAGAGGTATGTTGCCTAAGAATAAATTGGGTGATAAACTTTACAAACATTTGCACGTAGTAGAGGGACCTAACCACAAATATGAAGCACAACAACCACAATTAGTAGAACTTAATTCAATAAGATAAAATGGAAGGCGTAATAAACACAATAGGAAGAAGAAAGACTGCCGTAGCACGTGTATATATGAAATTGGGTAATGGAGTTATAACCGTGAACGGAAAAGATTATAAAGATTATTTTACCACTGCACCATTGCAATACATAGTTAGACAGGCTTTTGAAACTGTTGATGCTATGGGCAAGTATGACATAAAGGCTAACCTTGATGGTGGTGGTTTTTCTGGACAAGCAGAGGCTTTGAGGATGGGTATAGCAAGAGCCCTTTGTGAGGCAAATATAGAAGACCGTCCTGCTTTGAAAGCAAAAGGCTTGTTGAGAAGAGATTCTCGTATGGTAGAGAGAAAGAAACCAGGACAAAAGAAAGCAAGAAAACGTTTCCAATTCAGCAAACGTTAGGATATATTTTTTTTGGTAGAGATATTGCAAACAGTAGTTTTTTACTGTTTGCTTGCTTGCTACCAAGATGGGTTTAGTATCCAAACTGACAAGATTTGTTAATCCTAAAGCAACTACTTGTCGGTTGTTTTAAATTAGTAAAAAAAATTTAGGAAAGTAAACAAAAGACAAAAAAATGTTAGAATTTGACAAAATGCTTGATGCAGGTGTTCATTTCGGACACTTAAAGAGAAAATGGAATCCTAAAATGGCTCCTTATATCTTTATGGAGCGTAATGGTATTCATATTATAGACCTTTATAAAACAGCCGCTAAGGCTGAGCAGGCTGCCAATGCTATGAAACAAATAGCAAAATCTGGCAAGCAAATACTTTTTGTGGCTACAAAGAAACAAGCAAAGGATATAGTTGCTTCTGTGGTTAAACAAACAGGTATGCCTTATGTTACTGAGCGTTGGCCAGGCGGTATGCTTACCAACTTTTTGACTATACGCAAAGCGGTTAAGAAAATGGGAACATTGGACAAACTTCTTAACAACAAGGAGACAAATATGATTTCCAAACGCGAGCGTTTGCAGATAACAAGAGAAAAAGGTAAGTTGGAAAAGAATTTAGGTTCTATTGCAAATCTTAATCGTTTGCCTGCAGCATTGTTTATTGTGGATATAAACAAAGAACATATTGCTGTGGCTGAGGCTAAGAGGTTGAATATACCTACTTTTGCTATGGTTGATACAAATTGCAATCCTGAACTTGTAGATTTTCCTATTCCTGCAAATGATGACGCTTCAAAGGCTATAGAACTTATGGTTAAATATATGTGTTCTGCCATAGAAGAAGGTTTGCAAGAAAGAAAACTTGACAAAGAGGCTCGTCAAGAAGAGGCTGATGTAGAGAGAGATGAAAAACTTGCTACAGAACTTTTGGATGATGAGAAACCTATGGACGAAGATGGTCGTAGAGCAAAGAGAGTTAGAAGAGTTAAATCTGTAGAAAAAAACTAACAAAGAAAGAGAGAAGAATATGGCAAATATAACTGCACAAGATGTAAATAAATTGAGACAACTTACCGGCGTTGGTATGATGGATTGTAAAAAAGCCCTTGTTGAATGCGATGGAGATGTTAATAAGGCTATAGAATACCTTAGAGAAAAAGGACAGAAACTTGCCGCAAAGCGTGCCGACAGAGCAGCCAACGAAGGTGTTGTACTTGCAAAGACCAATGCAGATAAGACTTTTGGAGCGGTGGTTATGCTTAACTGCGAAACAGATTTTGTAGCAAACAACCAAGATTTTATTGCTTTTACTCAAAATGTACTTGATGTTGCTATTGAGGCTAAGGCTAAGACTTTGGAAGAGGTTAATGCTTTGGAAATAAGTGGTACAAAGGTAGAAACTTTGGTGCTTGACCAACTTGCTAAAATAGGCGAAAAAATAACTCTTTCTAACTATAAGTTTGTAGAGGGTGCTCAGGTTTATGCTTACACTCATCCAGGTAATAGAATGGCAAGTGTTGTTGCTATGAATAAGGCAGGTTTTGACCAAGCAGGTAAGAATATGACAATGCAAGTTGTTTCTATGCGTCCTCAGGCTTTAACAAAAGAAGATTTTCCTCAAAACGTTATAGACGAGGAAATGAAGGTTAATGTAGAAAAATCTAAACAAGAGCAAGTTCAAAAGGCAGTTGAGGCGGCTTTGAGAAAAGCGGGCATCAATCCTGCCCATGTAGATAGCCCAGAGCATATGGAAAGTAATATGTCTAAGGGTTGGATAAGTGCAGAGGATGTTGAAAAAGCAAAAGAAATCATAGCAAAGACAACAGAAGAAAAAATGGCGAACCTTAACGAGCAAATGATACAAAATATAGCAAAGGGTCGTTTGGAGAAATTCTTTAAGGAAAATACTCTTCTTTCTCAAGAATATTTTGCTGATAACAAGAAAGATGTTTCAACTTATCTTAAAGAAGAGGATAAAGAACTTAAGGTTACTGCTTTTGCAAGGTTAGAACTTGGAGCATAATTTTATTGAATTTAAATAGGTTTTAGTTGGAAAGATGCACCCTGCAGGGTGCATCTTTCTTTTTGTATATAGAGTTCTAAAAATTTATAGCAAATTATAAAACTTTCTAATGCAACATAAATTTAACAAAAGAAAAAACCTTATTTCTTATTCAAAGACGTAGTTTTTTATGTAACTTTGCAAATCAAAAGTGCAGAGTCAAAAACAAATAAAGATAAAATTTTTAGATGACAAAATTAAGTGTTAATATAAATAAAATTGCTACCCTAAGAAATGCACGTGGTGGCAATAATCCTGATTTGATACAGGTGGCAAAGGATTGTGAGAAATTTGGAGCACAGGGTATTACTGTACATCCTCGCCCAGATGAGAGGCATATAACAAAGAAAGATGTTTTTGACCTAAAACCTATAATAAGCACTGAGTTCAATATAGAGGGATATCCAGATGAGAGATATTTGGAAATAATAAAAGCAATACGTCCTGCACAAGCCACTTTGGTGCCTGATGCTCCTAATCAATTGACCTCTAACCATGGCTGGAATACAATAGAGAATGAAAGTTTTCTAATGGATATTATAAAAGAATTAAAACAAGTTTGCAGGGTGTCTATTTTTGTGGATGCGGATAGTAAAATGATAGAAAATGCGGCAAAATGTGGTGCCGATAGAGTGGAGTTATATACTCAATCCTATGCAGAAAACTACACAAAGGACAAAAACATTGCCCTACAACCTTTTATAAAGGCAGGTAAAGTGGCAAAGGAATGTAACTTGGGACTAAATGCAGGACATGACCTTTCTTTGGAAAACTTGCAATATTTCCATGAGAATTTGCCTTTCTTAGACGAGGTTTCCATAGGACATGCTTTGATTTGCGATAGTTTGTACTTGGGACTGCAAGAGACGATAAAAAGATATTTAAATTGTTTGAAATAAAAAAAAGAGAAAAAACTAAGAACTTATTTAGTAAGAAAGAACTACTCTAAATAGGGAAGATAGATAAAAAGAATAAAGATGGAATTTAAAGAATTTGGATTTAAACAAGAAGTAAATAAGGCAATAGAGGATTTGGGTTTTCTTTCTCCTATGCCAATACAGCAAGAGGCTATTCCAACAATACTTTACAATGATATAAATTTGATAGCCTTAGCACAGACTGGCACAGGAAAAACAGCGGCGTTTGGTCTTCCTATTATAAATAGAGTAGATTTTGAGGATAAGGATGTTCAAGCACTTGTGCTTTGCCCTACAAGAGAGTTGTGTATTCAGATAGCCAATGATTTAAAAAAATATTCCAAATACATAACCTCTGCAAGAGTTACCCCTGTATATGGAGGTGCTTCCATAGAGATGCAAATCAAAGATTTGAAACGCAACCCTCAAATAGTGGTAGCAACACCCGGTAGATTGAATGATTTGTTGCAAAGAAAAAAAATAGATATTTCAAATATAAAGTATTTGGTTTTGGATGAGGCTGATGAAATGCTTAATATGGGATTTAAGGACGATTTGGACTATATTTTTGGAGCCACTTCTGAGAACAAGAATACCTATCTTTTTTCTGCCACAATGCCTAAGGAAGTAGAGCAGATTGCCAATCAATACATAGAAAATCCTGTCAGAATACAAATAGGAGAAAGAAATCAAGGCTCGGACAATGTACAGCACTTTTATTATTTAGTACATCAAAAAGATAGATATTTGGCTTTAAAACGTATAGCAGATTATTATCCAAATATATATGGAATCATCTTTTGCAGAACAAAGGTAGAGACCCAAGAGGTTGCTGATATGCTTATAAAGGACGGTTATAACGCTGATAGTTTGCATGGAGATTTGTCTCAGGCTCAAAGAGACCATGTAATGAGTCGTTTTCGTTTGAGAAATATTCAAATGCTTGTAGCCACAGATGTAGCAGCAAGAGGTTTGGATGTCAATAATCTAACACATGTTATCAACTATGAACTGCCAGACGAATTAGAGCAGTATGTACATCGCTCTGGGCGTACGGGTAGGGCAGACAAGCAAGGTATTTCTATTGCTATTATCAATTTGAAAGAAAAGCATAAAATAAAAAAACTTGAGAAAGTTCTTAAAAAAGAAATAGTAAAGGCTAAAATACCAACAGGTGCGGAGGTTTGTAGAAAACAACTCTTCAATATGATAAATCGTGTAGAAAATGTGGAAACCGATTATGAGGAGATTGATAGATTTTTGCCAGAAATTAGCAAACAACTTTCTTGGATGGATAGAGAGGAGTTGATAAAACACTTTGTTTCATTAGAATTTACGGCTTTGCTTTCTTATTATAGAGAGGCGGTGGATTTGAATGTGGATGAGTCTTTGGAAAAAGAGAAAATCAAACGAGAAAACAAGCAAAGAGATAGACAGAAGAGGGATAGAAGTTTGGACAAGGACTTATTTACTACTTTGTCTATAAACTTAGGCTATAAAGACAGAATAGTACCTCAAAGACTTATAGGCATCATTAATGATTATACTCCAAAACGTAGAATAGAAATAGGCAAAATAGATATAACTGACCAGTGTTCTTATATAGACGTATCCAACGATGGAGCGGAGGCTGTGGTGGATGCTTTGGACGGCAGAATGATAAAAGGAAAGGAGTTGAGAGTAGAGTTGGTCTTGCATAAGAGAGGAAAAAACTACTCAGAGAAAGATAGAAAAAAAAGTAGAGATAGAAAAGATTCCAAAAGAGATACTTCTAAAAGAAAAACAGATAAGAGAAAAAATAAATCAAAATACTAATAAAGGATTATGGCAAAGAAAGTTGCAGCATCATTGCTTTCGGCAGATTTTTCTGAATTAGGAAAAGCCGTAAGGGTATTAAATGAAAGTGAAAGCGATTGGATACACGTGGATGTTATGGACGGAGTGTTTGTTCCAAATATTTCTTTTGGACAACCGGTGGTAAAATATATAAAGAAATATGCTAAAAAGCCTTTGGATGTTCATTTGATGATAATAGACCCTGATAGATATTTTGAGGACTTTAAGAAAGTGGGAGCAGATATTATTACTGTGCATTACGAAGTTTGCAACCACTTGCACAGGACTTTGTTTCATATAAAGGACTTAGGTTTAAAAGCAGGAGTGGTTCTAAATCCTCATACTCCCGTTTGTTTGCTAAAAGATATCTTATGCCTTTGTGATGTTGTTTGCCTAATGAGTGTTAATCCAGGCTTTGGAGGACAAAAATTTATAGAAAACACTTATCATAAGATAAAAGAGTTGAAATCTATGATTGAAGAGCAAGGGCTTGATACTCTAATAGAAGTGGATGGAGGAGTAAATACAGAAAACGCCTCTCTATTATATGAAGCAGGAGCAGATGTTTTGGTGGCAGGAAGTGCTGTTTTTGCCTCAGAAAATCCAATGAAAACCATAGAGGAATTGAAGAAATGAATTTGTAAGTAGTAAACAATGGTGGTTGAAAATATAAAAACATAAAGATTATGGGATGGTTTTTTAACAAGAAGACGAAAAAAGTAGATATATCCTTACTTCATACGGATATACACTCTCATGTGGTGCCGGGAATAGATGATGGGGCAACAACTATGGAAGACAGTATACAACTTATAGGAGAAATGTACAACATAGGATACAGAAAAATGATAGTTACTCCTCATGTTCGTTTTGGCTCTTTTGAAAACGATACGGATACTTTTGACAGACGATTAGAGCAATT
>JAUNWC010000092.1 GCA_030540495.1 Bacteroidota bacterium | reverse complement strand
CCCAACCTATGCTAACCTATCTCAACCTGCCTCCAACCTATAACAACCCATAAAACAGGCTGTGCCTGTAACCTATCAACCGGCTTTGCCCTTATAGGTCAGCCTCAGGCTGTTCTATCCAAGTGATGTTTTCTTCTTTGTTAAACCAAGTCATCTGTCGTTTTGCGTACTGACGAGTATGTATTTTTATTTGTTCTATGGCTTCATTGAGGCTTGTTTTATTGTCCAAATACTCAAAAATTTCTTTGTATCCTACTGTATTTAAGGCTAATAAGTCCTTGTATTCATACAAAGAAGTAACCTCTTTTACCAAGCCTTCGTTTATCATATTATCCACCCTTTTATTTATCCTATCAACTAACTCTTCTCTCTTGCGTCTTATTCCTATAAGTTTGATATCAAATTCTCTTTCTTTTCTACTTTCCTTTCTAAAAGATGAAAAACTTTTGCCACTTTCCAAACATACTTCTAAGGCTCTTTGCAAACGTCTGTGGTTTTGTTTATCTACTATGTTGTAATACTCTGGGTCATGCTCTTTTAACTTTTCTTGTAGGGCAGTAATACCTTGAGAAGAAAATAATTGTTTTACATAATTTCTTGTTCCTTCGGATATATCGGGCATATAGTCTATTCCTTTTATTATAGCGTCTATATACAGCCCACTGCCTCCTACCATAACAACGTCGTTATACTTTTCAAACAAAGAGTTTATTATTCCAAGTGCCTCTTTTTCGTACCTTGCTACGCTGTAATTTTCTTTTATGCTCCAAGTAGCAATCAAGTGATGCTTAACACTTTGCAACTCACTTTCAGAAGGACGAGCCACACCTATGCTCATTTCTTTGAAAATTTGCCGAGAATCTGCCGAAACAATTTCGGTTTTCAATCTTTTAGCCAAGTCTATTGCAAAGGTGGTTTTGCCACTTGCAGTAGGTCCAACTATAATATGTAGAGTTTTTTTCATATCTTTCTACTTTGTTTCAAAAAGAAAACGAAAAGAATATGTTTTTATTGTTATATGCTTATGGTATGGTTTTTGCTATATTTTGTAATCGTAATTAAATAACTACATTTATGAAGAGATATTGGAGAGCGTGTTTGTTGGTTGCAACGTTATTTTCTAATGCCTTTTGCCTTAAAGCACAGGAATTTACATTAGATTCTTGTAGGAATATGGCACTAAGGCATAATAAGACAAGCCTTATATCAGAAGAAACTTTGCAAGCCGCTATTAGTGTGCGTAAAGCAACTTTTACTCAATTCTTACCAAATTTTAATGCGGTGGGTACATATATGTATAACTCACGCGGAGATGAAATGTCGGTTTTGTCCGAAGATGCCACTTTGCCTGTGGGTTCCATAGGAGCGGATGGCAAATTTACTTACACAATGGACGATATAAGAACTACTGAGGTAACCATGTTAGATGGTACAACAAGAACGGTACCTATAAACTCCTCTGGACAACCTACAACCAATCCTTCTGAGTTTGTGCCTAACCATGTGGCTTATTTGCCAAAGAGTGCTTTAACTTTTGATATGACAAATATTTTTGTTGCTGGTATAGGTTTTACTCAGCCTATTTTTATGGGAGGAAAGATATTAGAGTTATATAAAATGAGCAAATATGCGGAAAATGTTGCCAAAATAAAATACGATAACGACAATATTAACGTATTGATACAAGTGGATGAGGCTTTTTGGAGAGTGGTTTCTTTGCAAAAGAAAAAAGAGTTGGCTGAGGAGTATAACACTCTTTTGCAAAAGACATATGAGGATATAGAGCAGTTGTTTAACGAGGGGCTTGTTACCAATGCCGAGTTGTTGAAAGTGAAAGTAAAACTTAACGAAAGCGATATGACTTTGACTAAGGCAGAAAATGGATTAAAACTTGCTAAAATGTATCTAAATCAGATTTGTGGTTTGGATTTTAACTATGATTATAATTTGACTTACAACGAAAATGAGACTTCTTTTGACATTGTTCGCAATGATTCCATAAAACAGGATATAAATCAAAGACCGGAGGCACAATTGTTGGAGCAAAGTGTAAATATAGCAAAAAGTGAGTTGAATATTGCTCGTTCTCGTTTTTTGCCAAACATAGTGGCACAGGGCAATTATGTTGTTTCTAACCCAAGTTTGTTCAATGGTTTTGACAAGAGTTTTAAAGGTAGTTTTGTTATAGGAGTGGGAGTTACGGTGCCTATTTTTCATTTTGGCGAAAGAATACATACCCTAAACGCTGCAAAACACAAACTAAGAATAGCACAACTAACTCAACAAGAGGGTATGGAGAAAATGGAGTTGCAAGCAAATATGAAACAAAATTCAAGAAACGAAGCCGTAAAACAAAATCTTATAGCCAAAAACAATATGGAGCATGCCATAGAGAATTTGCGTCAGGCTCAATTGGGTTTTGATGAAGGAGTTATTTCTACTTCTGACCTTATGGCTGCTCAGACTTCTTGGGTTTCTGCCAAAAGTGAATTAATAGACTCGGATATCAACCTAATGCTTACCGACCTTTATTTGAATCAAAGTTTGGGCAAAATACAAAGCCCTGTAATTAAAAGATAATCAATAAAAAATCATTATAAAAGATATGGAAAATTTGAATAACAACATAACAAGCAAAAAAAACAGAATCATAAAAACAAGAGAGAATAAAACCTTGGTTTCTTCTTTTATTATATTGTTGGCTTTTATTGCAGTGGTTGCTGTGATAGGTTATTTTATACTTACTCCTGATGAATTGATTTTGCAAGGAGAAGTTGAGGCAACGGAGGTAAGAGTTTCGGGGAAGGTGCCGGGTAGAGTTTTGGAGTTGAAAGTAGAGGAGGGAGAAAAAGTAGAGAAGGGACAGTTGTTGGTTTTTATTGATTCGCCGGAGATAGATGCCAAGACTGTTCAGGCTATGGCTGCAGAAGATGCTGCACAGGCACTAAGTAATAAAGCAAATAAGGGAACAAGAAAAGAGACCATAGAAGGGGCAAAAGAGCAGTATGAAAGAGCAAAAGCCGCATCGGAATATGCTCAAAAGACTTATAGTAGAATGAAAAACCTTTATGGAAAAGGAGTTATTACTGCACAAAAGTTTGATGAAATAGAGGCTCAGTATAAGGCAGCCGTTGCTCAGGAAAAAGCGGCTTTGAGTCAATACAATATGGCTTTAAATGGTGCTCAAATAGAGGACAAAAATGCTGCCGCTGCTCAGGTAAATAGAGCAAAAGGTGCGGTTATGGAGGTAAATTCTTATAAAAACGAAACAAGACTTATTGCTCCTATATCCGGCGAGGTGGTGGAGATATTTCCAAAGGTTGGCGAACTTGTTGGAACGGGTTCTCCTATTATGAGCATAGTAGATTTGAATGATGTTTGGGTTACTTTTAATATTAGGGAAGACCTTTTGAGCAAAATAAAAATGGGTACAGTGCTTTCTGCTAAAATTCCTGCTATGAACAATAGGGAAATAAAATTAAAGGTCAATTATATAAAAGCAATGGCTTCATATGCAACTTGGAAAGCAACCAAAATAACAGACGAATACGATACCAAAACCTTTGAAGTAAGGGCAAAACCTATGGAAAAAATCAACGGTTTGCGTCCGGGTATGAGCATTATTGTCAATTGGACAAAAATGAAATAATATTGTTTCTTTCCTTTGCTAAAAAATATATAATAACCACTAAATCAAATGAGAAGAGGATTTTTACAAGTTATCAAAAGGGAATTTGAAAGGATGATATCTATGCCTATCTATCTTATGATGACCGTGGTAATTCCCGCTTTGATAATAATTTTCTTTGCCACTTTTCTTAACCAAGGTGTGCCTAATCAAATGCCTGTTGCCATAGTGGATTTTGACAATTCCGCTCTTTCGCGTACGATTTCGCGAAATCTTTCCTCTGGGCAAATGTGTAGCATAAAATACAAACTTTCCTCATATGAAAGTGCAAAGGTCAAAATGCAACAAGGAAAGATTTATGCCTTTGTTGTAATACCTCGCAATTTTGAAAAAGATGTTTATAGTGGCAAGGCTCCACAAGTCAATTTTTATACTGAATATGCTCATTATTTGGGTTCTTCTCTTATAATGAAAGAGATAAATACAACGCTTACCACCATAGCAATAGGAGCAGATTTGAAAATGAGGCTAATGAAAGGAGAAAACTCCTCTTATGCAATGGCTCAGGTCAATCCCATATCAAACGATAATCATATTATAGCAAACCCTATTTTGAATTATGCTTTGTATTTGAGTTCCATAATGATGCCAGGTATTATTTGCGTAATGGCTATGATTTGCACCATTTATGCTGTTGGCATAGAGTTAAAAAATGCTTCTTCTCGGCGTTGGCTTGTCTATTCTAATAGAAACATATTCACAGCCCTTAGTGCTAAGTTGTTGCCTTATACTCTTTTATATACTATTATGATAATACTTAGCGAAATAGTAATGGAAAAGATTATGGGCTTCCCTAACGAAGGTAGTCCTGCTATTATGTACCTTGGTGCTATGTTTACGATTATTTCTTATCAAGCCATGGGTTTGTTGATTTTGGGAATAATTCCTTCTATGCGTACGGCAATGAGTATTTCTGCCTTTTATGGAGTTATGTCTTTTACTCTTACAGGTTTTACTTATCCTAACGAGGCTATGCTTCCTGCCGTCCGTCCTTTTACTTTTATCTATCCGCTTAGACAATATTATCAACTCTATTGCAATGTGCAAATCAATGGACTTTCTTTTGGAGAGACTTTGTTGCCGTTTGCTTTTTTGATGATGTTTTGGTTGTTGCCTTTCTTGGTAGTAAAGAGAATAAAGGCGGTTGCTATCAAACTTGACTATGAAAGAGATTAGAAGAAATATTTATATAAAATACAAAGAATCAGATTAAAAGATAATGAAGATAAAGTTAAATTTTAATAGTATAAGGCAGGCTCTGAAAGAAAATCGTATGGCGTGGTTGGATATGTTTTATATCCTTCGCAAAGAGTTATATGGTATTTTCACTGATTCGGGTGTTATTATAATATTTTTTATTGCTACTTTGGTTTATCCTTTGGCTGTTTGTTTTATTTACAACAAAGAGGCTTTGAGAGATGCTCCCATCGCTGTTGTGGATAATTCTCATTCTTCTTTGAGTAGAAAATATATTCGTATGATAGATGCTACGCCGGAGGTTAAGGTAGAATATGAATGTATGTCTATGTTAGAAGCCAAAGAATTGCAACGCAAAGGCAAAGTACATGGAATTATCAATATACCAAAAACTTTTTCCAAAGATATTAATACCAATAGACAGACTTTTGTAAATGTTTTTGCTGATGTTTCTTCTTTCTTTTGGTATAGAAATCTCTCTGTTGCCACCTCATACGTTGGCAGAACAATGGGCTACGAAATAGAAGCCAAAGGACTAATAGCCAAAGGTTCCACCTACGATGATGCGGTGAGAAATGTTAGGAAGTTTATTCCACAAGAAAATGTTTTGTATAATCCGGGAGGTTACCCTTCTTTTCTTGCTCCTATTGTGCTTATAATACTTATTCAACAAACAATTATGATGGGTATAGGTATGATGGCAGGCAAGACCACAGAACGCTCTCGTTGGAGGGATTTGACTCCAAACAATGTTCATTATAGAGGTTTGTTTCGTGTGATTTTTGGTAGGGCTTTGGCGGTTTTTATTGTCTATGTTCCTATCAGTATTTATTTGCTTATAATTATTCCTCATATCTTTAATTTGCCGGCTTTGATGTCTTCGCCTTTGGAATTGTTTTGGTTTATAATACCTTTCTTGTTTGCAAGCATTTTCCTTGGTATGACTATCTCAACACTTTTTTATCATAGAGAAAACGCTATTCCGGTATATATCTTTATGTCCATTCCTATTCTTCTTATGAGTGGTTTTTCTTGGCCAAGAGAGGCAATGCCAGAGTTTTGGAAACTTTTCTCCTTTGTATTTCCTTCCACTTTTGCTTCCAATGGTTTTATAAGAATGAATACTATGGGGGCTTCTCTTTGGGAAATAAGCACGGAGCATCTTGCTCTATGGATACAGGTGGCTGTTTATTTATCAACAACATTTGTAGCCTATCGTTTAAGACTTACTCGCAAGGCAAGACAAGAACGCCGTGATGAAAGAAGAAGACTAAGGAAACTCTTTGTAAAGAAAAAATATTTTCTTCCAATAAGAAAGTAACCCATAATAACTTATTCTTTCCCAAATCTTATAATAAATTGTAAATATATATTATTCCAAAGGAGAGAAGGAGTGTAAGCAAAGAGATTACAAGGGCAGGAGGATAGAATTCTTTGTTGCTTATGCTTACATTATTTTTGTTTGCTTGTTCTATAACTATTAAGTTTGCCATTGCTCCAAATATGGTTATATTGCCCGCTAAGGTAGAACTTGTTGCCAAAGACAGCCATAGTATTTGACTATTTGCTTGTATAAAAAGAGGCAAAATCAATATGGTATAAGGCACATTGCTTAACACTTGTGACAATAATATAGAAATAACAAAAATTATAAGTATGGAAAGAG
>JAUNWC010000091.1 GCA_030540495.1 Bacteroidota bacterium | reverse complement strand
GCCTGTTTTATTGGGCAAAGCCTTTATATTTTGTTGTACGTTTAAGCGTCATATAAAACAGACTGTGCCTGCGCTTATGTGTCTCCTATCTTAACCTATAATAACCTATGCTAACTTATCCCAACCTATAAAAAGAGGCTACGTCTCCAACTTATGCTAACTTACCATAGCCTCTACCCTACCCCATAAAGAAAAAAGAAGTAAGAAAAGAATAATAATTTAACAAGTCTTTGCGTTATTTATTCAACATAAAAATATATTGATTATGACAAAGAATAGAAACACAATTGTTAAGCAAATATCCTTTTTATTTATGGGTATTTGTATGGCTTTATTTACTCAGGCACAAGATTTTACTCTTGCTGCCGAAAAGAGTTTGCATTCAGTGGTTTATATACAATGCTTAGCCCATCAACAATCTTCTTATTATGATGATTTTTTTGATAATGATTTTTTCAATAACTTCTTTGGGTACAATCCATTTAAATCTCGTCAGAGAACCTATAGGACATCGGGCTCGGGAGTTATTATTTCTAAGGATGGCTATATAGTAACCAACAATCACGTAGTGGCTGACGCTAATTCTATAACCATAACCTTAAATGATAAAAGAGAATTTATTGCCAAAATAATAGGCACTGACCCTTCCACCGACTTGGCTGTAATAAAAATAGAGACAGACGACCTTACTCCTTTGGAATATGGCAATAGCGACAGTGTGGAGGTTGGACAATGGGTTTTGGCTGTGGGCAATCCTTTTAATCTAACAAGCACAGTTACCGCAGGTATAGTTTCTGCTAAGGCTCGTAATCTTAACATTTTAAGTGATAGGAATAACCGAAATACTCTAACCTCTTTTATTCAGACCGATGCGGCTATGAATCCAGGTAACTCTGGAGGCGCTTTGGTGAATACAGAGGGAAAACTTGTGGGTATAAATGCTGCAATAGCCTCTTCCACTGGCTCTTATACAGGATACTCGTTTGCTATTCCTGTCAATATAGCAAAGAAGGTAATAAAAGACCTTATAGAATATGGCACCACTCAAAAGGCTTCTGCCGGAATAACCATACAGGAGGTGGATTCTAAACTAATGCTTGAAAACAATTTGAGAGATATGCATGGCGTATATGTAACTCAGGTTATGAAAAAATCTGCTGCAGAGAAAGCCGGAATAAAAGAAGGCGATGTTATCATTAGGATTAATGGCAAAGAGGTAAATACCAATGCAGAAGTAAATGAGGTTATGGCTCAAATGTCTCCGGGCGAAGTTGCTCATTACGAAATAGTAAGAAAGGGAGAGGTTATGAAAAAAGACCTAACCTTATTAAACGAAAGCAATACTATGGAGGTGGTTGTGGATAATTCCGAAACTGTTGAGGCAATGGGATGTACTTTTCGTGAAATCAATCAAGATGAAAAAACCTCCTATTCTCTTTCAAAAGGTTTGGTTATTACTAAGATAGGCAAATCTCGTCTTTCTGCACTTGGCTTACGTTCTGGTTTTATTATCACAGCCATAGACGGCAAGGTTAATCTTTCTTTGGAGGATGCTAAGGCATTGGACAACAAGAAAGGGCAAACACAAATAGAAGGATTTTACCCTAACGATAATAGAACATATTCTTTTATAATGGTTTTATAAACCAAAGATAAGCAATCTTTTTAATAAATATCTTAGAAAAAAATGGCATCAAGTGAAAATATAATAAACGATGTAACAAACGAGCAATACAAATATGGTTTTGTTACCAATGTGGATACAGAATTTATAGCAAAAGGATTGAGTGAGGAGATTATTCGCAAAATTTCTGCTATCAAACAAGAGCCCGAATGGTTGTTAGACTTTCGCTTGACGGCTTATAGAAAATGGCTTACAATGAAAGAGCCAAAGTGGGCGCATTTGAAAATACCCGAAATAGATTTTCAGGATATTATTTACTATGCTGCTCCCAAACAACAAGAGGAAAAGAAGTCATTGGACGAAGTAGACCCTCAAATACTTGAAACCTTTAATAAATTAGGTATTCCACTTAATGAACAAAAACGTTTGAGCGGTGTAGCGTTTGACGCTGTTATGGATTCTGTTTCGGTAAAGACGACTTTTGAAGATACTTTAAAGGAAAAGGGAATTATTTTCTGTTCTATGTCTAAGGCAATAAAAGAGTATCCTGATTTGGTTAAACAATATCTTGCTTCTGTGGTGCCGGTGGGAGATAATTTTTTTGCCGCTCTTAATTCGGCTGTTTTTTCGGATGGAAGTTTTTGCTACATACCAAAAGGAGTGCGTTGTCCTATGGAACTTTCTACTTATTTTCGTATCAATGCTAAGGGTACTGGACAGTTTGAACGTACTCTGATAATTGCAGACGAAGGTGCTTACGTTAGTTATATGGAGGGCTGTACTGCTCCTATGAGAGATGAAAACCAATTGCATGCTGCCATAGTAGAAATAGTAGTAATGAAAGATGCTCAAGTAAAGTATTCTACCGTTCAGAATTGGTATCCCGGAGACAAAGACGGCAAAGGAGGTATATTTAATTTTGTCACCAAAAGAGGTATTTGCAAAGGCAATAATGCAAAACTTTCTTGGACACAAGTAGAAACTGGCTCGGCTCTTACTTGGAAATACCCTTCTTGCATATTGCAAGGAGACAACAGCATAGGCGAGTTTTATTCTGTGGCGGTAACCAACAATTATCAAATGGCAGATACTGGTACAAAAATGATACACATAGGTAAGAATACCAAAAGCACCATCATGAGCAAAGGAATTTCAGCGGGCAGAAGCGAAAATTCTTATAGAGGTTTGGTAAAAGTAAGCAAACAAGCGGAGAATGCAAAAAACTTTTCTCAATGTGACTCTCTTTTGCTTAGCAATACTTGTGGGGCGCATACTTTCCCTTATATAAGTGTGGATAACTCTTCTGCTGTAGTGGAACACGAAGCCACCACAAGTAAGATTTCAGAGGAACAACTTATGTATTGTCGTCAAAGAGGCATTTCAGAGGAAAGTGCTATAGGATTAATCGTCAATGGTTATGCAAAAGATGTTTTGAATCGTTTGCCAATGGAATTTGCCGTTGAGGCTCAAAAACTCCTTTCCATCTCCTTAGAGAACAAAGTAGGATAGTTTTTTGATAAGTTAGCACATATAAAAACTAAACAAAATTAGCATAAGTTCTTGGTAAAACTTATGCTAATTGTTTTTATTTATAAATAAAGGTTAATTATTCACTTGCATTTTTGCCGTGGCAATTCTTATATTTTTTGCCACTACCACAAGGACAAGGGTCGTTTCTACCTATTTTCTTTTCTTTAACTATAGGAGTATGTTTTTCTTCCTTTGGTGCATTGGTTGAAGTAGAGGTTTGCTCCCTTGAGGTCTTTAATCCTTTGGTATCTGTGGTTGGCTCCTCTGTCTCTCTTATATTGTTTGTAGCAATAGGCAAAGAGGCTCTGCAAAGGAAAGAAGTTATATCCTTATTGATATCTATCAACATATCCTCAAACAAATTAAAACTCTCCAATTTGTATATTACAAGAGGGTCTTTTTGTTCATAAGATGCATTTTGAACATTTTGACGTAAGTCGTCCAAATTTCTAAGGTGTTCTTTCCAAGCGTTGTCTATGATTTGAAGGGTTATGCTCTTTTCTACCGATAAAGCAATTTCCTTACCCTCGCTTTCGTAACTTCTTTTTATAGGTGCAATGGCGGTAATAACCTTAATACCATCGGTAATAGGGAAAGCCACATTTTCAAACCTCGAAGACTTGTTCTCAACCAAATTCTTCACAAAAGGAAAAGCAAGAGTAGCGATTCTATCCATACGCTCCTTATACCACTTATATACAGCCTCAAAAATATCTTCTTTTATCTGGCTTTTCTTCCCTTTGTTGTAGGTTTGTTGGTCTATTGGAAGTTCAAAACCAAAATTGGTCATAAACTGACTTTGCAAGTCTTCGTATTCATAGTCGTTTCTATCTATCATAACGGCTATGCAATCATATATCATATTGGATATATCTATGGAAAGTTTATCGCCATAAAGAGCGTTGTGGCGTTTGGTATAAATAACCGTACGCTGATTATTCATAACATCATCGTATTCCAAAAGACGCTTACGAATACCAAAGTTGTTTTCCTCCACTTTCTTTTGTGCTCTTTCTATACTACGAGTCATAAGAGGGTGCTGAATAACTTCTCCTTCCTTTATACCCAACCTATCCATCATCTTAACCATACGCTCGGAGCCAAACAAACGCATAAGTTTATCCTCCAAAGAAACAAAGAATTGGCTACTACCAGGGTCACCTTGTCGTCCGGCACGACCTCTTAACTGTCTATCCACACGTCTTGACTCGTGTCTTTCAGTGCCTATGATAGCCAAACCACCTGCCTCTTTTACTCCTTCGCCAAGTTTGATGTCCGTTCCTCTACCTGCCATATTAGTTGCTATGGTAACCGCTCCCGCTCTACCGGCAAGAGCAACAACTTCTGCTTCCTTTTGGTGTAGTTTTGCATTCAAAACCTGATGAGGAATACGCCTTAATTTTAACATTTTGCTCAACAACTCTGAGGTTTCCACATCCACAGTTCCTATTAAGACCGGTCTACCTGCATTTCTTATAGCCTCCACCTCTGTTATTACGGCTGCAAATTTTTCTCTCTTTGTCTTATATATAAGGTCTTCGTGGTCTATACGAATAACAGGGCGATTGGTTGGTATGGTAACAACATCAAGTTTATAAATATTCCAAAACTCACCTGCCTCTGTTTCTGCAGTACCTGTCATACCCGAAAGTTTTTTGTACATACGGAAATAGTTTTGCAAAGTAATAGTAGCATATGTTTGAGTAGCCGCTTGCACTTTTACTTTTTCCTTAGCCTCTATTGCCTGGTGAAGTCCATCGGAGTATCTTCTTCCTTCCATTATACGACCAGTCTGCTCATCCACTATTTTTACTTGGTCATTGACAACGATATATTCCACATTGTTCTCAAATAAAGCATATGCTTTCAATAGTTGGTTTATGGTATGTACTCTGTCGCTTTGCACAGCAAAGTTTTGCATTATCTCTGATTTCTTTTGTGCTTTTTCCTCTGCAGAAATTTCTTCTTTTTCCAACTCTGCTATCTGCGAGCCAACATCGGGTAGAATATAAAATTTAGGGTCTTCTCCTATTTTGGCTAAGAAATCCATACCCTTTTCTGTCAATTCTATAGTATTATGTTGCTCCTCTATAACAAAATAAAGGTCATCATCCACCACATGCATTTCCTTTGATTGGTCTTGCATATAGAAGTTTTCTGCATTAAGCATCAATTGTTTCATTCCCTGCTCAGACAGAAGTTTGATAAGAGCCTTATTTTTTGGCAAACCATGATGAGCCCTTAGTAGCAATTTACTTCCCTCGGCAGTTTCTTCTTTGGTACGATTGTCTTTGCTTAAAAGGTTCCTTGCATCTGCTATAACGGTGGTAACATACTGACGTTGCGCATTATAAAGTTTTTCTATTATAGGGCAAAAACGTTCAAATTCTTGGTCTTCTCCCTTTGGTGTAGGACCAGAAATAATCAAAGGCGTACGAGCATCATCTATAAGCACACTATCCACCTCATCCACTATGGCATAGTTATGCTCCCTTTGTACTATTTCGTTGGTATTATTACACATATTGTCTCTTAGGTAGTCAAAACCAAATTCATTGTTGGTTCCGTATGTGATATCACAATTATAGGCTTTTCGCCTTGCCTCTGAGTTAGGCTCATGTTTGTCTATACAATCCACACTAAGACCATGAAATTCAAACAAACGTCCCATCCATTCGCTATCTCGTTTGGCAAGATAGTCGTTTACTGTTACCACATGTACTCCTTTGCCCGGCAATGCATTAAGATAAATAGGCAATGTAGCCACAAGAGTTTTACCTTCTCCTGTTGCCATTTCTGCTATTTTGCCCTCATGCAAAACAATACCTCCTATAAGTTGGACATCATAATGCACCATATCCCAATGAATCATTGAGCCACCTGCCATCCATTCATTTTTATAGTAAGCCTTATCTCCCTGTATGCGTATGGCATCCTTTGTAGCAGATAATTCTCTGTCAAAATCTGTTGCCGTAACTTCTACTTCCTCGCTATCAAAAAAACGTTTGGCAGTTTCTTTAACCACCGCAAAAGCCTCTGGAAGTATCTCATTTAGTACTTTTTGAGTTTTTTCATATATCTTCTTGTCCAAAGATTCTATTTGTTCATAAAGTTTTTGCTTTTCCTCTATGGACATATCAAACTCGGAGTCTAATCTTTGTTTTATAGCCTGTTTTTCTTCCTCTTCTGTTTGTATGCTACTCTGTATTGTAGAGCGAAATTCAGAGGTCTTTGCCCTAAGTTCATCATTGGATAAATGTTGCACCTTATCGTATGTTGCAAGGCAAAGTTTTAGTTTTGGATTTATTTCCTTTAAATCTCTTTGAGATTTGTTGCCAAATAATGCCGTTAAGAAATTTTTCATTTATTATATTTGTTTTATATCGTTTTTAATATTTTCTTTCTTTTCGCTATACACGTCTATAGCCACTATC
>JAUNWC010000090.1 GCA_030540495.1 Bacteroidota bacterium | reverse complement strand
AGTTATTACGTTTATGCGACTCCTATGCTAACTTATGCTAACCTATAATAACTCACAAAAAAAGATAAAAAAACTATTTTTTGTCCTATGATTAAATATTTTTTTGTAATTTTGTAGTCTGAAAATTTACGGGCTTGGGTTGGTTTTGACAGCAAGGTAAATGTTCAGGCAAGCATGCAGTTAGGGGTAACAACTAACTTTAATAAATAGTTACATAAAAATTAATTGGCGAAAATAATTACGCTCTTGCTGCGTAACCGAAGGTTTAGTAAGTTACTCTTTATCCGATACAAGGTATTGGAGCAAGACGCTCCGAGAAAACATATATAACCTTTTGTGTTTTCTAACTTTGCGGGGTGCATCGATTCAAAGGTTTAGTCAAAGGGATGTCTTTAAACTTTGATGAAATTTTTCAAAGACTAAGAAAAGAAAAAAGTTGTTTGTCGCTTGTTCTTTTTCTACAATCAAAGACAAAATAAGCATGTAGAAAACTTGAGGGTTTCTTGTTTGGACCAGGGTTCGAATCCCTGCAGGTCCACTACAAAAAAGAGAAAGTGAGAAAACTTTCTCTTTTTTTTTATTATATCGGTTTAGGTTAAGATAAATTTATATAATGGAGATAGAAAGTTATAAAAAGTATTGAAATATTTTTTGCAAATCAAGTATTCCAAACAAATTAAGAGCCGTAATGATTATTACCACAATAATTATAATTCTTATAAAGCCTTCTCCTTTTTTCAAGGCATATTTGCCTGCTATCCAAGTGCCTATTATCATTCCTATGGAATGTATAAGTCCATAGAGCCAATAATTCATTTCTACCGAACCTCTAATAAAGAAAACACTGATAGCAACAGTGGTATATAAAAATATTATGAAGAGTTTAACTGCTGCTGTTTTTATCATATCATAGCCGAGTATCATACTAAGAGCGGCTATGATTAGAAAACCTGTGCCCGCTTGTACAAAACCTCCATAAAAACCTATAGCCACAAAGATGGGAAAGTAAAGACAATATTCTTTCAAAGAAAGTTTTCTCTCGGCCTTTTGGGAATATCTTTCTTGCACAAAAAGAAATACTATCATAACCAAAAGAATTATTCCCAAACAAATAGAAAATACTTTTTCGCTTATGGTAATTGCCACCAAAGAGCCAAACAATGCTCCTAACATTACAGGGATGGAATAAGGGATTACTTCTTTGATTTTAAAAAGCCCTTGCTTTAAGAACAACGCAGAGCCAAAAGCATCCTGCAAAAGAACTCCAACTCTATTGACAGCATTGGCTCCTTGTGCAGGCAAACCCATAGCCAAATACAAAGCAATGCTAACTATGGTTCCACCTGCAGAAAGAGTGTTTATAAACCCTATTAATATTATTATAGTTGCTAAGGTCAAAACTTATAAGAATTTTTATTTTGATAAATGTTTTTCTGGTCTTATACGAGTTCTATCTTGCTCTTGTCTTAGAGAAAAATGTTTCTCTACTTCTCTTAGTTTTAGCATTTGTTGATAAGAAAGTATTTGTCCAAAAACCTCGTTATACCTTTGTGTCAAATCAAAAGTTTGTTTTTCTGCTTCAATATTTTGTTTTAAGAGTTTCTCGGCATCTTCCTCTTTTAATTTTAAGACATCAAGTCTTTGCATATTTCTCTCGTCTTGAATATAGTTTTTATAGACCTCGTTTTGAATTTCTTGTTGTTTGATATTTATTTGGAATACTTGTCTATCGTATTCTCTATAAACCTTCCCAAACCTCTCCATAGCCTCCTTGTCTAAGAATAGTTCTTTTTGTATTACATTGAGTTTTTTCTCCAACTCCATTTCGTGCATTTTTATCATTTGCTCGGGGTCAAGTTGTCTTTTTTCTATGTTTTGAGTTTTGGGATTCTCAACAGAGGTTTTTTTTGATAATTGCTTTTGTGCAAAAGATGGCAGTCCCGCTAAACCTACCATCATTATCAGTACAACTAATCTTTTCATTTTTCTATATATTTTTATTTATTTTTTTCTAATTTTTCCAATAAGCTATATTGCCAGAGCAAGAGTCCTGCTTTGCTCTTGTGACAGAAGCAAGACAATTTATTTCCTTTCTTACTCTTTTTACTCCCAAAAAGGCAAAAATCAATGCCTCTTTGAAATCTATGGTTTTCTTGTCTGGAATAATTATCTCGGTTTCCGTTTTTTCCCTTAATCTTTCTACAAGAAAATCATTATATGCTCCTCCCCCACTTAACAAACATTTACCTTTTATATGTTTAGCCATTTGCATTGAAATATGCTCCGTATAAGTGGCAAGCAAATCTTTATAATTCAAAGGGCTGTTTTCCAAAATCGGAAATATCTGACTTTTTACCCATTCCTTGCCCAAAGATTTCTTTTCATCCTTTGCATAATAAGGCAAAGAATTGAGGGTGTTGAGTAATTCTATATTTATTTTTCCTTGTCTTGCCATAGAGCCTTTATCATCAAAAATCATTCCACCAAAGTTTGCCAAATAATTGATAACCATATTAACCGGACAAATATCGTATGCTATGCGTTTGTCCTCCATTTCAAAAGATATGTTTGAAAAACCTCCAAGGTTAAGACAAGAGGAATATTCCTTGAATAAAATCCTATCTCCCAAAGGAACCAAAGGAGCACCTTGTCCTCCTAATGCTACATCTAAGGCTCTAAAATCTCCCACTACCGTTTGTTTGGCCTCAGCACACAAAGAACTAATATTGCCTATCTGTGTAGTATATCCTTTGCTTGGTTGATGAAAAATAGTTTGACCATGTGAGGCAATAAAATCTACTTGCAAATTTTCTTCACATAGAAACTTATAAGCCTCTTTGCCAAAATACTTTCCCAAATAAAAATCCATATAAGACAAATATTCTGCAGGAGCATTTTCGCAAGCAATAATCTTTTCCCTTAGTTCATTATTATATGATATCATCTTGGCTACGGGTATGGTATAACTCCAGGTAGTACCCTTTATCTCAAATTCACAATAAGCCAAATCTAACCCGTCCAAAGACGTTCCAGACATCATACCCAAAACCCTATAAAACATCTCTAAGAACCTCCATTTTAGTACTCCGTGAGCCTTTTATAAGAATCAAAGATTTTGTTACCCTTTCTTCTTCTAAATATTCCTTTGCTTGCAAAGAAGTATCAAAATATTTTACTTCTTTTCTTTGCTCGGCTATTGCTTTGTATTCTTTGCCCACAAGAATAATTTCTTGTAAATTCATAGAAAGCAATTTATCCAATATTCTTTGGTGTTCTTGTTGGCTAACCTCTCCCAATTCTTTCATTGCACCAAAAAAGGCTCTCTTATCTTTGGCTTTCATTTTATCAAAAGTGCTTAAAACAGATAAACAAGAAGAAGGATTTGCATTATAACAATCTAATATAAGTGTATTATTTTTTGTCCTTTCTATTTGGGAGCGATTGTTTTGAGGAATGTAATTTTCTATAGCATACTTTATTTTCTCAATAGGTATTTCAAAGAACAAAGCAACACTTAAGGCTGAGAGAATATTATAAGCATTGTATTCTCCCACAAGGTTGGAGTGTATTTCTATGTCTTTATATTTTATACAAGCAAAACCCGAGTCTTCTTTTATAACTGAGGCAAAAACATCGGCTGATTCGTCTTTTAAGGAATAAGTAGTTTTATTTATCAGTGTTTGTTTTCTAAGATTTTCATCATCGTAATTAACAAAAACCTTTCCTCCTTTTCTATTTACATATTTATATAACTCTGTCTTTGTTTGCAAAACTCCTTCCATAGAGCCAAAACCCTCTATGTGAGCAGTGCCTACATTGGTTAGCAAACAACAAGTAGGCTCGGCTATTTGACACAACTCATCAATATCTCCAATATGAGAGGCTCCCATTTCTATAACCGCTATTTGACAATCTTTCTTTATGGACAATAGACTCAAAGGTACTCCTATTTGATTGTTAAGATTGCCAAAAGTTGCAAAAACCTCGTATTTTTGTTGCAATACTGTTGAAATCAGTTCTTTGGTTGTGGTCTTGCCATTAGTGCCACTTATGGCAAGAAAAGGAATAGAAAAAGTTTTTCTATAATAGTTGGCAAATTTTTGCAAAAACAAAAGACTATTCTCCACTACTATGGTTCTTTGGTCTATAAAGAAATCCTCCTCGTCTATTATTACTAAACTTGCCCCGCTCTCTAAAGCTTGCAAAGAAAAACTATTGCCATTGAAGTTCTCGCCTTTGAGGGCAACAAATATACTACCCTGCTTAACTTTTCTTGAATCCGTTGTTATGTCCAACGAAGAAGAAAAAACATTCATCACCTTGGATAGAAGTTTCTCGTCTATTGCTTGTATTTTTCTATTATGCTCCATATTCTTTGTGCTGTTTTGTCCCAAGTAAAGAACTTTGCCCTTTGTTTGCCTTTTTCTATAAGTTCTTGTCTTAGAGATGGGTTATTATACAAAGTTGTCATGGCTTTGGCTATTGCATTGTTGTTATATGGGTCTATTAAAAGAGCGGCATCTGAGGCTATTTCTATCAAAGAGGTGTTGTTGGAAGTTATAACGGCAGTATTGTTTTGAAAAGCCTCTATTATAGGTACTCCAAAACCCTCAAAGAAAGAAGGAAACACCAAACCTATTGACCCTTGTGCTATTTTTGATATTTCCTCAGAAGAGATTCGTCCTGTAAAAACAACCTCATCCTTATGTTTCATTATATTATAAGCCTGCTCTATATCTCCTTTCCACCATTTTTTATTACCTATTATTACAAGTTTGGTTTTGTTGTTTAAGTTCTCTTGCTTAAATATATCAAAGGCTGAGAAAATTCCCTCAAGATTTTTCCTCTTAGAAATAGCACCTACAAAATAAAAATAGTCTTCGCCTTGTGTATATTTTTGCTTAATTGCTTGTATATCAACATTAGTACAAGAGTCAAAACAAGCATTGGCAGCCGAATAAACAACTGTTATTTTTTCTTCCTCTATACCCAAAGTTTTTATTATATCTTGTTTGCTATATTCTGATACGGTTGCTATACTACTTGCTTTAATAGCATTCTTAGGAAAATATTTCAAATAATATTTCTGGTGCATAGCATTACCTATAAAAGCATCATTGTGCATAAAATTCAAATCATGCACAGTGCAAATTGTTGGTATATCCACCTTTGGCAAATAGTTTTCGGGAGAAAAAAACAAGTCTATTTTATACTTTTTGCAATAAATGGGTAAAAGAAAATCAAAATATATTTTCCAAAGTACAGGGTGTCTTGACTGCAAAGGTAACACTATGGGCTTAACATTTGAAGAAAAAACAAAGTCCGCATCGTATGGACGGTCAAAGAAAAAGTAAAATTCTATATCTTTGTGCCAAGTCGTTATTCTTTTAAGTATCTGAAAGGTAAAATATCCTATACCTTCCAACCTGTCTTTCAAAAGCAAACGTGTATTGACTCCTATTCTCACTACTATAAATTTTTCTATACAAACGCAGAAAGGCAAAATATATTTTTTCTTTTCTTTATTTTCTTTCTTTGATGCTTTGGCTAACAAAGGACAATAATTCTTTTGGGTCAAATACCCTAAAGACAAAAGACAAGCCTATAGCCATCGCTCCGCTTATCAATATTCTTGTTATCCAACCAATACTTATGTTATAAATTAATAAACACGAAATTAGCATACAAAGAACAAAGAAAACAAGTTGCAAAACATATTTCCAATTAAATTTTATCACAAATATTCTAAGCACCAAAATTATTTGCAAAATAGCGGTTATACTTTGTGCTGTTAGAGAAGCCATTGCTGAGCCATCTTCCCTATAATTTGGTATCAAAAGAAGGTTGAGAACTATATTGATAAGCATACCAAAACCGGCTACAATATTCAAGTATTTCAAAGAGCCGTTCGCTGTAAGCAAAGTGCCAAAAACATAGGTAGCAGAAATAGGAATAAAGCAAAAACATAGTATTCTATATACTGAAGCACTTTGCTCTATATTTTTGTTGTATAGCAAGGACATTAATTCTTCGGAATACAAAAACGAGACAATAGCAAAACAAACGCTAACAAGCAACAAAAGATGAGAAGATATTTTTAAAATTCCTTTTATATCGGCTTTGTCTTTTATAAGTTTGGCAAACAAAGGCAAAAGTATTACAGAAAAAAGATAGGAAACCATATTTGCAGAATCTACTAATCTAAAACCCGCTGCATAAATACCAGAAGCAATTCCATTATCGTCAAGCAACCTTTCCAAAAGAACGCTATCTATTTTGTTGTAAAAAGCCATCAGCAGACTAAGTATTGCAAAAGGAAGCCCGTATTTTAGAATAAGAATATTGAATTTTGTATCCCAAACCAAAGGAACAAAGCCTGTTTTTCTCAAAACTATGATAAGAGCAACTATCATGGTTAAAAACAAACTCAATACTTGAACATAAACAAAGTATTCTACCCTAAACTCTGTTTTCAGAAAGTTAGTCCAAAGAAGAATGGAACAAAAAATTATGGTAAGACTTTTGTCTAAGACAGATAGAATAGAATCCGTTTTAAATAGCAAAAGGGCAGAAATATTACTTCTTAGATAAGTTAATAGATAAGTAAATACTTGAAAAAGAGCCAACCAAAACAATA
>JAUNWC010000089.1:5177-6647 GCA_030540495.1 Bacteroidota bacterium | reverse complement strand
AGTAATTAAAAATGATATAGACCAAAACACCAAAAATGATGCTACAATAAGGTTGGCAGATTGTCAATATATGTTAAAAGATTTTGGCGGAGCGGTAAAACAATATGAAGATTTTATTAACAAAAATTCTACCAATATAGATTATGCTACATATCAAAAAGCAATGGCAGAAGGTGCATCGGGCAATCAGCACAACAAAAGCCTAACTCTTCAACAAGCCATAAAAGATTTTCCTAATAGTTCCTATCGTCCTGCATTTTTTTATGAATTGGGCAATACTTATTTGGCAACTAATCAAAACGAAAAAGCACTTTCTACTTATCAAACACTTATAAATACCTATCCGGATAACACTTTCACTAAAGATTGTTTGGGTAAAGTGGGTATGTTGCAATATCAATTGGGACGAAATGACCAAGCACTTTCCACCTTAGATGATTTGGTAAGAAAATACCCTAACAGCAAACAATCTCAAGCCGCTCTTTCCATTATAAAAAATATCTATATGGACAAGGGAAGACCAGAGGAATATATTACGTACGTTAATAATTTGGGTACTACCAAAATAAGCAATCAAGAAAAGGAAGATATGTTGTATCAAGTTGCCGAAAACAAATATATGGACGAAGACTATACTGAGGCAATAACTTTGTTTAAAAACTACCTTAACGCTTTCCCTAAGGGTACTTTTGTTACAAAAACGGAGTATTATTTGGCAGATTGTTTGCAAAGGACTAACGATACTATTGCGGCGGGAGAATATTTTTATAAGGTGGGTATGAAACCATATGGAACCTATACAGAAAAGTCCTTGCTAAATGCGGGCAAGATATACAGAAATAGGGATTTGAATAAGGCTTTGGAAATATACAAAAGGTTGGATGGTATAACCTCCACTGCAACCAACAAACTATTGGCTCAAAAAGAGGTTATGAATATATATTATTCTCAAAAAGATTATTCTAATGCTATTGCTTGGGCAAGTGAAATAGAGAGCAACGAGGGTGGAGACAAAAATATAATAGATGAGGCTTATTTTGTTTTAGCAGAGTCCTATTTTGCTCAAAACCAACAAAGTCAAGCAATGGAATATGTGGAGAAATTGAAAAAATCTTCTTCTCAAAAATACTCTTCATATGCTCAATATTCTTTGGCTCTTATGGAGTTTGAGAATAAAAACTTAGATAAGAGCGAAAACATAATAAGACAAATGTCCAAGAATGGAGCAGATGATTACTATTTGGCAAAGGCTTTTATCTTGTGGTCAGATATATTTGTGGCAAAGGGTAACGACTTTCAGGCAAAACAAACCTTGCAATCAATAATAGACAACTATGATGAATCTGATGACATAGTCTCTATTGCCAAAACCAAATTGCAACTTTTATCAGATAAGAGCAATAGGGAAAAACAAGAAAATGAGCAGAAGTTACAAAACCAAGAAAATTCTGTAGATGAGGTTATTATAGA
>JAUNWC010000089.1:0-5167 GCA_030540495.1 Bacteroidota bacterium | reverse complement strand
ACAAATACTAAAACAATAGAAAATACTTTTAAAAGCAGAAAATAGTATGAAAATAAGAAATATAATAAGCATATTTGTAGGTCTAATTTTTGTTAGTAGTATTCAAGCGCAACAAGAAGAAACTTATAACGAAAACGTAACCATTAACGTTGCCTTTGACCCAATAATAAACGATGCAAACAAAATAAACTCTGATTTGCCAATATTTGACACTTCGTTTATTAAAACTAATTTTACTTTTGACCACATAGACAGGGGGTACAATACAACTTTAAGATTTGATACCATAAAAGCGGCTAATGTAAAAGGAGAGCCTCAAACGAAGTTATATCATATAAATTTAAAAGGAGGTTTGGGTTTAGGTTTTGGCAAAGATTTAAAGATAGGTTTTTTACCTTTGTTGCAAGGTTCTTACACTTCTTTGAGAAATCGTTCGCTTATGTATGGAGTGGATGTTTATTCTAAATCTAATCTTACGGGAGAAAAAAATTATGGACACAGTGCCTATTCTAACAAAAACATCAACCTTTATGCAAAGAAAATATTCAAACACTATGTTGCTTCTTCTCAAATCTACTATAATTATAGTAGAAATTACTACTATGGAGACGAAAGGTATCCTCAATTAAGCATAGACAAGGGAGATTATAGAATATCTTGGCATGATATAGCAGGAGATATTGCTTATTCTACCTTGAATAGAGGCAATATTTGGCAACACAATGGCAGAGTAAAACTAAACTATACGGGCAACAATCGTTCTAATGGAGAGTTTGTGATAAGTGCTTTGTTGGATGTAAATAGAAACTTGGAGGTATTTTCCAAAGCCTATAGCCAAAGGGTAGGAGTGAGTTTGGACTACAAACAGGCTTTCTATGGAGATACAAGGTTGTTGATGAACCTATCGCCTTATTTTATTTTTGATTGGACAAAGTTTCATTTCTATGCTTCTTTGGGTATAATGCCGGGAGTACATACTTATAAAAGTTTTCAACTATTGCCTACTGCAACGGTTAGTTTTGAAATCATAGAGAAGATTTTGAGTTTGTATGGAGGTCTAAAGTCTGAGAGCACAATGCCAACCCTAAGTTCTTTAAGCAAGGAAAATCCTTTCCTTCAGCCTATACCTAACTTAGAAGACGGCAGAGAAAATACGTTTTTTGCCAAAGGTTTTTTGAACATAACACCTAAGTCTCAAATTTCTTTGGAGGCAGGTTATAAGATTATGACCAATCAATATTTCTATATGAATAGCGATATCTTAAAAAAGAAAATCTTCAATATTCATAGACTTGTCTATGATGATGCAAAAAAATATTACCTAAGCCTTGAATCTTATTTTAATATTACTAATGACTTCTCGTTTAACCTTAAAGCCACTTTGCAAAGGACTAATAGAGAAAACTCTGATTTTGAGGCGTGGTATACCCCGGGCTTTACATTGTCTTCAAAAATCAATTATACTTGGAACAACAAACTTTATCTTTCCTTAACTCCTACTTATTATTCTAAGTGCAAGGCATATATAGAAAGTTTGCAAAAAGAAAAAGATATAAAGTCTATGCTTGACATTAGTTTGTCTGCTCGTTATGAGTATGATGAAAGATGGTCATTTTTCGCTGATTTAAATAATTTGGCATTCCAACAATATTATTTATACTATAACTATCCTTCTCAAACATTTAACTTCCTTTTGGGTTGTATTTACAGGTTGTAAAAACAAAAAACAATGAAAGCAAAACAACTTAGTTCCATATGGGTAGGAGTATTGTTGATTTTCTTATTTGTTATTCAAATTTTTCCTCCCATACTCACCAATGATGTAACATCGTTGAGACATTTTTTCATCTCTCTTTTTGTTATTGTGGGAGGTGGTTTTTTGTTGTTTTCTTTGCTAAGGAATAAGAACAAAGTTGTAAGTGTGTCCTCATTTCCGGTTATAAAGTTCTGGCTACTACTTATATTGTTTATGTTTGTTTCTATATTATGGGCTATCAATAGAATAGAGTCTCTTGTGGTGGTCAATCGTTGGTTGTTGGTGCTGATGATGGCGTTTTTGCTAATAGTCTTTCTCTCTGATAAGACTAAACGCTTTCATATCTTTGTATATTCTGCTATGGTTCTTGCTCTCATAAATGTAATAACCTGCATTGCGTCCTATTATTATCTTAATTGTGCTGACTTTCCCAACAAAATACCAATGATAAATGGAGGTTATGGCAACAAGAACATTTTTGCTGTTTGTATGATGTTCAAACTACCCTTCCTTTATTATGCTTTTTTTAGATACAAAAAAGTTTTTAGATTTCTTTCGCTCTTCCTTATCTTTGCTATTTGCTTTTGTTTGCCAATAATATCCACCCGAAGTGCTTATATATGTTTGGTCCTTAATGTACTAATACTATTAATATATTCTTTGTTGTACCTTGTTAGGCTAAGAAAAAGGAGTTATTTTCTTAAAAGTTGTCTTATAATACTTTTTTTGATAGGAGGTTTTGTTTTAGGTGGTTATTTCGTAACCTATAACTATGCTCACGGCAAGCACAAACAAGAAAACTCTTTTGACGTTTCTCAAAGAATAAAAGAAACCGGAACAGGAAAAAGTTCTAAGGCAAGAATAGGTATATGGAAAAATACCATCACTATTATAAAAGAAAGACCTTTTAGTGGTTATGGTGTTGGCAATTATAAGGTAGCAATAATGAAGGTGGAAACGCCTCAAAAACATAATTTCCAAGTCTCTGACCATGCTCACAACGACTTTTTGGAAATGTGTAGCGAATTGGGAATAATAGGCTTGTTGTTATACATTTCTATTTATTTGTCTATGTTTGTTATAGGTGTGAAAATTATTTTTGCTCGTAGGACAAAGGAACCTTATAGGCTTTTGGCTCTTTTGTCTTTGATGTTACTTTTCACTTATGGCAATGATGCTTTGTTTAACTTCCCTAACGAAAGAGCAACTCCTCAAATCTATCTTGCCATATCGGTTGGAATTATGGGTATGGTTTATTTCAAATACAAGGAAATGACCAAAAAGCAAACAAAAACTCTTTCTTTGCCTGTGGCTATGGTTTTTGTTATTCTTTCTTTGCCACTAACAGCAATAGAGAGCATACATGCCTATTCCTCCAAGATACAATACGATAGAATAATATGTTACAATTCAAAAAACAAAGACCATATTCCTCCTTCGTATTGGCAAAGGGCTTTTCCAAAAATTCCAAACATAGACGAAAGTACTCGTCCAATAGCCATAAGCATAGGCAATATGTATGCGCAACAAGGCGATTATAGGACAGCAATAGACATAGTCCTAAACGACAACAGCAACCCTTATCTTGCCAGTAAGGAAAATGCTTTGGCACAATGGTACTATGCTTTGGATAATGTGGATTCTTGCATTTATTTTGCGGATAAGTGTTTGGCAATGAAACCAAAACATTTTCCTACCCTAAAAATAAAACTCAACCTGCTAAGAAAGCACAAGCAAGGTGATAAGGCTATGCAAATATTGGACGAATACATAAAAGAACACTACTTAAACCACAGGGCTTGGTGCGAAAAAATAAACACCTATATCAAGCAAGAAAACTACTCTATGGCAAAGCAAACGGTTAATCAAGCCTTAGAATTTTTGCCAAAAGAAAAACATATATTGAAAAAACAGCAACAAGTAGATAGTTTGTTTAACACTTCTAAACCCTAAGACAAAATGAGAGTTGCTATCATAGGAGGAGGTGCTGCTGGTTTTTTTACAGCCATACAACTAAAAGAAAAATTTTCCGATAAAGTTGAGGTAGTTATTTTTGAAAAAAGTAATAAAGTACTTGAAAAAGTAAGGCTTTCGGGCGGAGGCAGGTGTAATTGCTCCAATACTTTTGAGAATGTAAGGGATTTAAAGGAAGTCTATCCGCGAGGTCATCAACTAATGAAAAAAGCATTGAAAAGATTTGGCTCAAAAGAGGTTTTTCAATGGTTTGTTGCTCATGGTATTGATTTGAAAGTGGAGGATAAGGGCAGAGTTTTTCCCAAGAGCAACAATTCTATGGAAATAGTTAATTTGTTTTTGCATCTTGCCAATAAATATAACATTGTTATAAAAACAAATACTCCTATAAATAGCCTCACAGGGTTAAAAAAATTTGACGCAATAGTGTTGGCTACAGGAGGATATAATAACGAGACTCTTTTCAAAGAATTAGAAAGCAAAGGACAGAAAATCAAACCTTTTATTCCTTCTCTTTTTAGTTTTAACATAGAGGACGAAGGTCTAAGGGAGTTGTCTGGCTTGGTGGTAAAGGATGCTGAAATATTGCTTTGTTCTACAAAGTTCAAATACAAAGACGACTTGCTTATAACCCATTGGGGAGTTAGTGGTCCTGCTACCCTGAAACTTTCCTCCTTTGGTGCAGAATATTTATATAACAATCATTATCAATCAGAATTGTTAATCAATTGGAGCGGAAAAACATACACTCAGGTACAACAAATCATAGAGGAAAAACTTATAACAAATGCTAACAAACTTATAAAAAATTTTAATCCACTAAGTTTGCCAAACAATCTTTGGGAATATTTGGGGGCAAAAGCCTTGGGCAAAAAATTTGAAAACAAAGTTGTTTCCATAAATCAAAAGGATATCAACAGAATAACGAATATTCTCTGCTCAGATAAGTATTTTATTAAAGGAAGGTATAAGGAAAAAAGTGAGTTTGTTAGTTGTGGAGGTATCGCTTTGGAGGGAATAGATACTCTTACAATGGAGAGTAAGGTTATAAAGAATCTTTACTTTGTAGGCGAGGCTTTAGATATAGATGCTATAACCGGAGGTTTTAACCTACAAGCCACTTGGACAACCGCCTCCCTTTGCTCTATATCCTAACCTATGCTAACTTATCATAACTTATTTCTTTCTAATAATTATTCTTGCGTAGGGAGCGATTAAGTATTTACTATTATCACTTGTATAATAAACTGTATTTTTAGGCTCATTATCTTGCTCTATGGTTAAAACTCTATTGATAGCATTCCCATTGCTTTCTTTTCCTTTCTTTACCATTTTAGGATTAAGATAATCTTTATTTGGAGTAAAGTTTTCTCTACCATTACCCAACCCTAAGATTTCAAACTGTTCGGGGCAATATTTGTTCATAAAGGTAACAGG
>JAUNWC010000088.1:3443-6675 GCA_030540495.1 Bacteroidota bacterium | reverse complement strand
TTCAGTTTTCAAACAATGGCTTTGAGCAATGGGCTTCTTCCACTCAGCCTCAGGCTTGGAATACCTTAGGATATAGTGGTTTTAATCTTTGCGAAATAAACAGAAGTACAGAGAAAGTTGAGGGCAATTATTCCTTAGAAATGCAACCAAAGTTGTTGTCTTCTCTTATTGCTTCAATGATAGGAACCGAGTCAATGCCAGTGCCAGGATTAGTAACCAATGGTAGCATAGATTTAACCAAACTTATAACAGCCTTTCCTTCCCTTTCCAATATGCAAAATACGAGTGAAATGGACTATTTGACTATGTTGCAAAGTTTTAAGGATGTTCTTTCCAATGGTCTTTCTGTCAATACTTTGCCTACAAGCATAAATGGATATTATAAATTTGAACCTTTGGGAGAAGAACTTTTTGTAGCAATAGCCTATACCAAAACAACGGTGGCTGACTCTTCTATTATTTCTGGCGGAGGTGTTTATTATACAAGCCAAGCGACTTCGGCTTTTGAAACTTTTTCCTTGCCTATGCATTATTTGATAGGGAATAGTAATAACACGGAGTTATATTTTGTTGCTCTTATAGTAGAGACAAATATGCAGGCAACTGAATATGGCAGAGTTAAAATAGATAATATTACCATAAATTACGACAATCTTTCCTCTTCTGTAATAGAGAAAGAAAAAGAAATTACGGCTTATCCTAACCCTACCAACAATAACACTTTATACCTTAATACCAATGCAAAGGAAGTAAGTATTTTTGATATTATGGGTAGGAAGGTAGAGCAAATAAATAATTATCAAGCCGCTCACCCTATACATATAGAAAAGAGCGGAGCCTATATAATAAAGGTTGATAATCAAAGCCTAAGAATACTTGTAAGGTAGGAAAATGAAACGTTTGTTGTTGCTTTTATTTGTTGCTTTGTTGCTTTGCTCGTGTAGTGGAGGTTATTCCTTTACAGGGGCAAGTATTAATGCGGATACAAAGACTTTTTATGTAGAAACCTTTCTCAATCGTGCAAGTATAGTTCAACCTATTTTAGCCTCAGAACTTACTTACGCAATGATAAACAAAATACGCTCAGGTACTTCTTTGCAAGAAGTGGAAGGCGAGGCAGATGTTATTTTCAAGGGAACTATAACGGGTTATGTGGTTTCACCTGTTGCTATATCTTCCAATGACCAAGCGGCAAAAAATAGGCTAACCATCAGTGTTAAGGTTACTTATCGCAATAGACAAGATAGCAAATCTAATTTTGAAACAACGTTTTCGCGTTATAAAGAATATGATTCTTCTTTGGCTCTTTCCAATGTGGAGGAAGAGTTGATAAAAGAAATAAATGAGGAATTGGTTGATGATATTTTCACTAAAGCATTTGTCAATTGGTAACAGACGAAAGCATTTGTTACTCGGAAGATATAGACGCATACTTACGAATAACAAAAAATACAAACACACTGTCCATATTATAGGCTGGTTGTTGTTTGCCTTGTCTTCTTTTTTGTATCTTGTTACGCTTTATCCTTCTGTTGCTTTTTGGGATAGTGGAGAATTTATTTTCTCGGCATATGGATTACAAACAGGACATCAGCCTGGTGCCCCTTTGTATCAACTTTTGGCAAAGATATTCTCTCTTTTTTCTTTTGGCAATACAAAGGCTGTTGCTCCTCTAATAAACTCTCTTTCTGCCATATCCTCAGGCTTTAGTATAATGTTTTTATTTCATATTTTCTTATACCTATTCAATAAGTACAGCGAAAGATATGTTGGCAATATAGTTGCTGCTTTTCTTGCCTCGGTTATCTTTGCTTTTACAGATAGTTTTTGGACATCTTCCACAGAGGCAGAGGTTTATAGTCTTTCTTTTCTTTTTACTATTCTTTGCATAAGGGTTGTTCTTGTTTGGGACGAGACTCCTAAGGAAAAATATATTATCTTGCTTTGTTTTCTTCTGGGCTTGTCTTTTTGTGTTCATCCACTAACTCTTTTGGTTATACCTGCCATAGTCCTAATTATTTATTTCCACTACAAAAGAATAACATTTAAGAATCTCTTTTTTGTGGCTTTGGTTTCTATGCTTGTTTTGGCTGTATTTTATTTTGGTTTTGTGGCTTTGTTGTCTTTGTTCTCTAATGCTTGGTTTGTTTTGTTGTTTGTGGCTGTGTGTGTATTTGCTTTTTTGTTTGCAAAGAAAAAAAACAAGCCTTTGGTGAATACTATTTTGATTTGTCTTTGTTTTTTTATCATAGGTTCTTCGCCATATATTATTACGGTTATAAGGGGAGGGCAGAACCTACCTTTTAACGAATACAGGGTAAGCAATACAAAGGAGTTAAAGGACTATGTTTCTCGCAAGGCCTATATTAAAGCACCTCTTTTCTATGGTCCTTATTACACTGCTTTGCCTCCAAAGGATTTTGAATTTAAGGACGATGTACTAACGCCAATTTTTGACAAAGAGTTATGTACATTTTTTCCTCGTATGTGGAATTATACTTCTCCAAACAACGAAGACGGATATGTCTCATGGGTAGGACAGCCGAGCAAAATAGTAATAGTAGATGGGCAAGAAAGAGAAAAACCTTCCTTTGTTCAAAATCTTACTTTCTTTCTTAATTACCAAACCTATTATATGTATTTTCGTTATTTGCTTTGGAATTTTTCGGGTAGGACAAACGACCTGCAGGGATATGGGGATTTGACCAATGGAACCTGGCAAACAGGATATTATTATACTGATAAATTGCTTGGAGTGGAGGATGGCAAAATTCCTTCTTTTTACAAAAATAAAGCCAACAATAGATATTTTGCAATACCTTTGATTCTTTGTTTGTTTGGTATTTTCTATCATATAGGCAAAGACTCCAAAAGATTTCTTTTTGTTTTGGCAATATTTGTTATGTATTCCATAGCCATAGTTGTTTTTCTTAACTCTGCTGCTTACGAGGCAAGGGAAAGAGATTATATTTATTTGCCTTCTTTTATGGCTATAAGTATTTGGATAGGAATAGGTATGTTGGTTTTTTCTCAAATTATAGCCAATATATTTAGAATCAAAAAACCAAGATATATTCTACCAATATTTCTTATTGTGCCTATTTGGATGGGAATACAAAACTTTAACGACCACAACCACCATCATCAATATACGGCTTATAATTTTGCTGTCTCTATGCTTAATTCTTGTGACAAGAATGCCATACTTTTTGTGGATGGAGACAATGATACT
>JAUNWC010000088.1:0-3433 GCA_030540495.1 Bacteroidota bacterium | reverse complement strand
TGCTCAAAGTGTGGAGAAAATAAGGACTGATGTAAGGGTAATTAATAGAGAATTGCTTAACAATTCTTATACCATTGACCAACTGAGACAAACGTTTGAAAACAACCCTGCTATAAAACTTTTGATAAAAGAAAAGGATTATATAAACGGCACAATGTCTGAGGTGCAAGTTATTCCTTCTTTTGATACAGTAGATATTAATGAGGCTCTTTCTTCTTTGTACAATAGCAAAGGAATAGACGAGCATTTGGGCTCTTATGTAAAAGCACTTTATACCAACAAATTCAAAATTCCAAAAGGCAAACAATCTATTAATATTAACTTGGATAACGCTGTTTTGTCAAAAAGTGATGTAGTTATTTTGGATATAATTGCCAATAATGTAGATAGACCCATTTACTTTTCGGCTTGGAGCAATGATAATTTTTTGAGTTTGGAGGACTACTTAACCTTAGAAGGTTTTGCTTATAGATTAAATTTTGAAAAAAACAATTCTCAAACTGAGATAATAGAGCAAAAAGCAGGTACTATAGATAGCGAAAAAATGTATGATAATGTTATGCATGGTTTTAGTTTTAAGCACTTTGATAAGAATATATATTTCAATGAAACAGAAAGAAATATAATCTCTTACTATGTTCAGAATCTATCTTCTTTGGCTTATAAACTTTTGCAAGAAGGAGAAAACGAAAAAGCGCTTTCTGTGCTTAATAAATCTATAACAGCAATTCCTTTTGAAATACATTCTTATCCTTTGTTTTTGGTAGATATGGCTTTGATGTATTCTATTTTGGAAGAAAAAGAAATGGCATCCAACCTTATGAAACATTCCATAAAGGAATTTAAAAGATATATGAACAAATATTTTGTAGCCTCTATGCGTATGCAAGCACAACAATGATTGGAGGCAGAGAAAAGAATTGTTTATTATATGAATCTTTGTATTTTGGCAGAAAATTTGGGAGTGGAGGATATGAGAATATTGCTTTCGGAGTGTTTCTTTTCGGTTATACGACCATATTTGGAAATAACTTATAGGCAAAAGAAAATAATGATGTTGGAAGATGTTTATTATGATGAAGAAATAGAACGTATGGACGAGTTAATTGGTCAAATACAAGACTTTGCAAAACATTATGAGGAAGATTTGCCTGAGCCTATGTAATAAAAATAAAACACATATATAAATATTTTGATTAAAGTTTTGTAACTTTGCAACATTAAAATACTTTGTGAAATAATATGAGTCAAGAGAAATATAACTTACGCGGAGTTTCTGCAAAGAAAGAGGATGTTCATAACGCAATAAAGAATATAGATAAAGGATTGTTTCCTAATGCTTTTTGTAAGGTTGTAGCAGATAGTTTGTCCAATGATGAAAATTATTGTATGCTAATGCATGCCGATGGAGCGGGAACAAAATCCTCTTTGGCTTATATGTATTGGAAACAGACGGGAGATTTATCTGTATGGAAAGGTATAGCTCAGGATGCTGTGGTGATGAATACGGATGATTTGTTGTGTGTTGGAGTAACTGATAATATATTGTTATCCTCTACCATAGGCAGAAACAAAAACTTAGTACCCGGGGAGGTTATCAAAGCAATAATAGAGGGAACGGAAGAGTTTTTGGAAACTTTGCGTAGTTATGGAATAGGTATTTATTCCACAGGAGGAGAGACGGCAGATGTTGGAGATTTAGTGCGTACCATTATAGTAGATAGTACGGTTACAGCAAGGGCGCTTCGCAAGGATATTATTACAACCGATAAAATACAAGACAAGGATGTTATCGTGGCTTTGGCTTCGTTTGGGCAAGCAAGTTACGAAAAAGAATATAACGGAGGTATGGGAAGTAATGGACTAACTTCGGCAAGACACGATGTGTTTAGCAAAGAACTTGCAGAAAAATACCCAGAGAGTTATGACAAGGATTTGCCAAAGGAGGTTGTTTATTGTGGAAGTAAATCTTTGACCGATAAGATAGTTATAGACAAAGAAGGAAATACCGTAACAGCAGGCAAACTTGTGCTTTCTCCTACAAGAACATACGCTCCTGTTATAAGGCAAATTATTAAGGAATATAGAAACGATATACATGGTCTAATACACTGCACGGGTGGAGCAATGACTAAGATACTTCACTTTGTTAATGGTTTGCATATAGTTAAGGATAATTTATTTGATTTGCCACCTTTGTTTGAAATGATAGAAAAAGAGAGCAAAACACCTCGTAAGGAAATGTATCAAGTCTTTAATATGGGGCAGAGAATGGAAGTATATTGTCCAAGCAGTGTGGCTAATGATATTGTAGCAATAAGCAAATCCTTTAATATTGATGCAAAGATTTGTGGTTATGTAGAAAAAAGCGATAAAACTTCTCTAACCATTAAGGACGGAAAAGGCATATATGAATACTAATCTTTTTAGGAAGGATTTATAATGAAAAATAATATATATCTTTGTTTGTTGATATTGTTTTTGCCTTTTGTTGTTTTTTCGCAAGTGGAAAGAACTGAGGAATATCTTAACTATGAAAGAAACTATAACGAACTACTAAAATCATATTATATAACCTCAAATGAGAAGTTGTTGAACGAAAAGTTTCCTTCCTCAGAGAATGCTTATTCCTCCAATAGCAAAGCCTCTTTAATTGCCGATGAGGTGTATGAGCAGAGATTAAAGAGTATTCCTTCGGCTGTTAATTTGGTTTATAATCAACAAGTAAGAAATCATATTATATATTATTTGGACAGAATGAATCGTAGTGTGGGAGTTATGTTAGGGCTTAGTAAATACTATTTTCCTATCTTTGAAAACATACTTGACTCATACGGAGTACCTACTGATTTGAAATATTTGGTTGTAATAGAAAGTGCTTTTAATCCAAAGGCTGTTTCCAAAGCGGGAGCCACAGGTTTGTGGCAATTTATGTATGCAACAGGAAGAGTTTATGATTTGAGAGAAAATTCCATTGTAGATGATAGATGCGACCCTATAAAATCAACCATAGCGGCAGCAAGGTTTCTAAGCGATTTATACAATATTTATAATGATTGGTCTTTGGTTTTGGCAGCCTATAATTGTGGTCCTGGCAATGTTAATAAGGCTATGAAACGCTCAGGGAAGAGAGATTTTTGGGATATATATACTTTTCTGCCAAGGGAGACAAGAAACTATGTGCCGGCTTTTATAGCCGCAACTTACGTTATGAATTTTTATGACAAACACGGCATAGAACCTGTTGCTTTGACTCAGCCTTTGAGTCTTATAAATGATACAATAAAGGTTAGTAAGGACGTTTATTTTGGTCAAATATCTGATGTTTTGCAAATACCTTTGGAGCAACTAAAATCATTGAATCCGCAATATAGAATGGATTATATACCCGGCACTCAAGCAGAATATATCTTAAAACTTCCTTTTGACTACA
>JAUNWC010000087.1 GCA_030540495.1 Bacteroidota bacterium | reverse complement strand
TAAAGGCCGTTTCAAACGTTGCCGGTGATGGCACAGGCACCATCAGCGTATGGGTTGACGATGTATTAAAAGTGGACGGCAAAAATTTCAGAGGAACGCCGCGAAATCTTTCAAATCTGCTTTTTGAAACCCCTTGACAGTGTTAAGAATATTTTGATACAAAGATATATTGCCTGCAAAAGTAAAGTTAAATTTATTAGCATCAAGTTTCAATTCACTTATGGCAAAATCCACAGGTTGCAACCAATTGGGAGCATAATGTATGGTTTTGTTGGGAACATATTTTTGTATAGAAGAAATAAAACCAGAAGAAGATACTATAATATAGTCAAATTTGTTATAAACATAATGAACGAAATGTTCAAAAAGATGTTTGGTAACAATATTGCGAGGCACACCATACATATAAACAACATCCGGCCAAATATCAAAAGTCCAAATTGCTATTGGTTTATTAAACTTCTTTGCCATACGTATAGCAGGCAAGGCAACAGTGAGAGGTCCGGTTTGAGAAACAAAAATCAAATCATAGTCTCCTGCAATATTCTTGCCTATAAGTGTAGCACCATGTACATATTTATAATAGTTGTGAATCTTTTTATAAACGCTTGTTTTATATCCCTCCACAAAAGGAAAACGAAAGATTTTGCTACCCTCCCAATCCTCTATTCTAAAGCCCTTATTCGTATAACCCGGATATATATAACTCTCGGGATAAGAGGGGTATTGGCTAATAATATCTACTTGGTGACCTTGTTTTTTCCATTCTTTTACAAGGTCGTTTATAAGAAAATTCTCTGGGTAAAAAACCTCTGATACAACAAGTATTTTCATAAAACTTAGTAGATATATTTAATAAAAAAACGCTATTTTATTTTGTTTATTATATTGTTTCTATGTTCTATGTTTTTAGAGAAAATTTTTTATTATGTTTATTGACAAGTTACAGTCTCTTGTGTAGAAAGCACAAATACTGATTTCTGATTATTCTTTCTTGCCCATTCCAATGCCTGCTCCAACATTGTTTCCTCAAACAAAGTGTCGCTATCAAAATAATACAAATTGCTTTCTTGGTCAAACCATCCTCCTATTATACCACAATGAGATAAGGCGTGTATTATAGAAGCCTTTAATCCTTCTTTGCCAAAGTTGTTTTGAGTTGCCTTATAGGAAACAACAATTCCCTCCTTTACTTCTTCGCATGTTCTTATATTTAAAGTAAAACCTTTTGGATGCTGTTTATAGTACTCCCAACACCAATCTACACAATCGGATACTTGGTTGTTAGACTCTGTTTTACAAGAAGAAAGACTAACAACCAACACCAATATAATCAATATTATTTTACTTCTATTAGCCAAAAGATTATTTTATAAATCCTTGTTGTTTTAAAAAGGCTTCATTGCTTGGCTCTTTACCTCTAAAGGCTTTGTAAAGTTCCATAGGTTTTTTGCTACCTCCTTTGGCAAGTACATTTTTGCGAAAAGAAGTAGAAACCTCAGGGTTGAATATTCCTTTTTCCTTAAAGGCTGCCCAAGCATCCGCCGCTATAACCTCACTCCATTTATATCCATAGTAACCTGCAGCATATCCACCACCAAAAATATGAGAAAACTGAGTACTCATGCAACAACCCTCAATCATAGGCATAAGTTCTGCCTTCTTTGACGCACTTTCTTCCATAGAAATAACATCGCCTTCATATGGTTTTTCTATAGAATGCCAAGCCATATCCAACTCTCCAAAAAACAATTGACGTATGGACAACCAACCCGCATTGTATTGTTGTGCTAAACGTATTTTGTCTATGTATTCTTGTGGTATCTTTTCTCCGGTTTTGTAATGTACGGCAAACAAATCCAAAAACTCTTTTTCGTAAGCATAGTTTTCCATAAACTGACTCATCCCTTCCACAAAGTCGTGTGCAACATTGGTACCCGATAAAGACTGATAGGTACATTCTGTCAAAATGCCGTGCAAACAATGACCAAACTCATGTAAAAAAGTTGTAACCTCATCAAAAGTAAGCAGGGAAGGAGTCTTTTTGGTAGGCTTAGAAAAGTTGCAAACCAACTGTACCAAAGGTCGTATTTCCTTATTATTTATTTTGCTTTCCTCTCTAAAAGAAGTCATCCAAGCCCCGTCTCTTTTGCTCTCACGAGGAAAGAAGTCCATATAAAGCACAGCCATAAAACGATTTGACTGTTTTTCCCATACCTCATAAACCATGACATCTGGATGATAGGTAGATATCTCTTTGTTTTCTCTAAATTCTAATCCGTATAGTTTGCCTGCAAGAGTAAAAATACCCTTTTTAACGTATTCAAGATTGAAATAAGGTTTTAGTAACTCAGGGGAAATATTGTATTTTTCTTTTCTTAATTTCTCCGACCAATAAGAGAAGTCCCAGCGATTGAGTTTGTCATTAAATCCATGCTCTGTGGCATAGTCTTGTACTGCTTGCAAATCTTTTTGAGCAAAAGGCATAGAGGTAGCAACCAAATCGTCCAAAAACTTATTTACCTCAGCGGGGGTTTCTGCCATTTTGTCTTCCAATTGATACTCTGCAAAAGATTTATATCCCAAAAGATTTGCTATTTTCAGACGCAAGTTTGCTATGTTTTTCAATACTTGTTTGTTGTCGTTAGTGTCGTTATGGTTGCCTATGGAATTGTAGGCTCTCCACATTTTTTCTCTCAAATCTCTATTGGAGCAATAAGTTATAAATGCAGAATAAGAAGGGTAGTCCAATGTAAAAACCCAACCTTTGAGTTTGCGATTTTGTGCCTCTTGTTTAGCATCCTCCAAAGCATATTGAGGTATTCCCTCCACGTCCTTTTTGTCGGTTATGTTTAGATAAAAAGAATTGTTGTCGTTCAAAGCGTTTTGATTAAATTTAAGAGTAAGAATACCCAACTCTTCTGTGGCTTTGCGATATTCTTCTCTGTCTTTACCTTTTAATAAAACTCCGTTTTTTATAAAGCCCTTATAAATTTTGTCCAATAAGGTTCTATCCTCTGTAGTTAGTTTCAAATCATCTCTTTGGTCATACACCATTTTTATTTTTGCAAACAACTGAGCATTCATTCCCACATCGTTAGAATATTGTGTAAGCACAGGGCTTAAATCTTGGCAAATCTTTTGCATCTCTTCATTTGTGCAAGACTCATTAAGATTAAACAACACTCCCGATACCCTATCCAAAAGTCTTCCACTTTGTTCGTATGCTACTATAGTGTTTTCAAATGTTGGAGTTTGAGTATTGTTGATTATCGCATCAATATCTTGTTTTGCTTTTTCTATAGCATAAAGCATAGCCGGTTTGTAATGCTCTATCTTTATAAGATTAAAAGGTGGCGTTTGATAAGGTGTTAGCCACTGCATAACCAAAGGATTGGTATTTCTTATATTTTCCATTTCTTCTTTTGTTAATTGTGCTGATAAACAAAAACTTATCAACAAGGTTAGAACTAAAAATATATTTCTTTTCATGGTAATAGAATTTGCGTATAATTCCTTGTTTCTAAGGCTCGGTTACAAATAAATATAGTTCTTTGATTTCTTCACTTATAAGTTTGCCTGAGCGTATGCCCATTATCCACTCGGGCGGAGTTTGAGATAAATGATTTATTATCTGTTTGTAGGTATTAAATATTTGATTTGTAGTTGCTATAACAATAAAAATAGGAGGAAAGTGTAGTAAATTATTTCCCACTCCCTGTACAGAAGTCAAAATAATACTACCCGTACGAGCAACTATTCCCTGGCAAAGAGATATACCTACTTTTGCATTGGTATGACTTTGCAAAGTAGGTATATCATTACTACTCAAATAAGCCCAAAGACTTTTAGAAAAAGACTCTATATTTGTCCATTTTCTATATTCTATTAGGTTTTTTAGATTGCTTATAAGTTCTTCTTCATTTTGACAATAGAAAAATTTACCTCCCTCTGCAGATACCTTTTCGGCAAGATGAACAACCGGGTCGCCAGCATCCACATAGATTTTATCTTGTATCTCTGGCACCGCTACTTGTGGTGGATTGTCCGAAATAGAAGCACGCAATAGTTTCAATATTTTTTCCTTGTCGGTCACTTTTTTTATTATTGGTTATTTGTTTCTTCTTGTTGAGCCTCGCTTTCTTGCTTAGGAGTTTCTTCTGGTTTTATGCCATCAATACTATCCGCCCATTTTCTTGGACCAAAAATATTTTGAACATCTTCCCTAAAAATAACCTCCTTATCCCTTAGCAATTCTGCCAAAACTCTAAGATTGTCTTTGTTCTCCTCAAGTATCTTGCAAGCAGAAGCATAAGCCTCTCTTAGAAGCAAATCCACTCTTTCATCTATCAACTCAGCAGTTTTCTCAGAAAATTGTTGTTGCATAGAGTATTCGCTTTGCCCCGTGGAGTCAAAATAACTTCTATTGCCCACTTTTTCGTCCAAACCATAGTATTTTACCATAGCGGTAGCCATCTGAGTTGCTCTTTCCAAATCGTTTAATGCTCCTGTGGATATATCTCCAAAGGTTAGTTGCTCTGATGCACGACCTCCAAGCAATGATATTATTTGCTCCATCATTTGCTGTTTGGTGGTTATCTGTCTTTCCTCTGGTATATACCATGCCGCTCCTAAGGCTCTGCCACGTGGCACTATGGTTACTTTAAGCAAAGGATTGGCAAACTCCAACATCCAACTAACTGTTGCGTGTCCTGCCTCGTGGAATGCAATTCTTTCTTTTTCTTTTGGAGATATTATTTTACTCTTCTTTTCCAAACCACCAACAATTCTATCCACAGCATCAAGGAAATCTTGTTTGCCTATAACCTGTTTGCTCCTTCTCGCTGCTATAAGTGCGGCTTCGTTGCAAATATTGGCTATATCTGCTCCCGAAAAGCCCGGAGTTTGTTTGGCAAGAAAATCAACACTAACCTCGTTTTTGTCAAATTTAAGGTTTTTCATATGTACCTTAAATATAGCCTCCCTTTCTTTTACCTCTGGTAGTTCCACATATATTTGCCTATCAAAACGTCCTGCTCTAAGCAAAGCCTTATCCAAAATATCCGCTCTATTGGTAGCGGCAAGCACTATAACACCCGCATTGGTGCCAAAGCCGTCCATCTCTGTTAGTAGTTGATTAAGAGTATTTTCTCTTTCATCATTGGCAGCGTTGAAAGCATTTTTGCCTCTTGCTCGTCCTATGGCATCTATTTCGTCTATAAATATTATGCAAGGTGCTTTGGCTTTTGCGTTGTTAAACAAGTCTCTAACCCTTGAGGCTCCCACACCTACAAACATTTCAGTAAAATCACTACCACTCAAGGAAAAGAAAGGTACTCTTGCCTCTCCGGCTACTGCCTTTGCAAGCAAAGTTTTTCCTGTTCCCGGAGGACCTACAAGCAATGCACCCTTAGGTATCTTGCCTCCTAATTTGGTGTATTTATCTGGATTTTTTAGAAAATCTACTATTTCCATAACCTCCACTTTTGCCTCTTCCAAACCGGCTACATCCGAGAAGGTTACGTGAGTATTTTGGTCTTTGTCATAAAGTTTGGCTCTTGATTTGCCCACAGAGAACAAACCTGATAAACCTCCGCCTCCTGCTCCACTACTTCCTCTTCCCATAAATCTAAAGAACACTATCCATATAACTATAATGAATAGGGTAGAAATTATCCAACCCGAGTTTTGTAACCAAAAACCTCCTTTTGTTTCAGAGACAGGGTTAATATGATTTTTGGCTATTATATCGGCTTTTTGACTTTCTGAAAGACCTTTATTTAAAGTATCTTCCACCGTCCATTGATTAGATATCAAATCCAATTGCTGTCTAAAATCATCAAAGGTGACAAACTTATAAATATAACTTGCGTTCAGGTTGTCAAGTGTTATCTTGTTGTTAGAAAATACTCCTCCGTCATTCTTATAAATATCATTATATAAGGTATCTCCTCTTGAAATGGCTTCCTGTTTTATGAATATCTCTGCATATTCTTTATTGACCACTTTTATAGCAGAGAAATCTCTGTTTAGCAATACTTTCTGTGCTTTGTCCCAAGTAACCTCCTTGCTTACACTACTCTTAGAAGAGCCATAGCCCGATGTCCATATATATATGATAATCGCCAACAACAGAATATAAATCCAAAAAATATTAAACTTTGGCTTTTTTAATTTTGGATTTTTATTTTGTCCTTTATTTTGTTCTTGTGCCATAAAAATAAATTTATTCTTGGTTTTCAAAATGAGTTTGTTTCACATCGTTCCACATACTTTCTATGTTGTAGAACTCTCTTGTCTCTTGCAAAAATATATGAATTATTATATCAAAATAATCTAACAATATCCATTGACAATTTTGCAAGCCTTCTCGTTTGTGAGGTTTTAGGTGTAGTTGCTTAAATATATCTTCCTCAATCTTCTCTGCCAAAGCATCGGCGTGTGAAGGAGAATTGGCAGTGCATATTACATAATAGTCAAACAAAGAGCCTTTTACACCATCAAAATCTATTCTCACTATATCTTTCCCCAACTTTTCTTGTATGGAATTTATCGCTATATCTGTTAAGGTTAAGTTTTGTTTTTTGTCTTTTGTCATAAAAAAATAATCAATAAAATCAATTTGCAAATATATTAAAATTCCTTAAAATAACGCAAACTTATGGCAAATATTGTGAATAGGTTATTATTAGGTTGGGATAGGTTGGAGGCAGAGCCTCCTTATAGGTTAAGATAGGTTAGCATAGGTTATTATAGGTTGTTAT
>JAUNWC010000086.1 GCA_030540495.1 Bacteroidota bacterium | reverse complement strand
GTTATGCCTACCGCTAGCGTTCATCCTGAGCCAGGATCAAACTCTCCATTGTATAATTTCTTAATAAATAAAAAAATTACAACTTTTGTTTTTCTTGGCTAAAAAAAATTGACAGACTGCCTAAAGTTTTATTCTAATAAAAACTTAATGCATATTCTTTCATTCGACTTTATCTAAAAAGTCACCTTACGCTACATTTTATTTAGGTTTTGCATTTGTCTTTTATGACTATCTCAATGAACTACTCTTTTTCCAAACTTTCCTCTCCTGTTTACTCACTTTCTCTGTTCCTCTTCTCCGCTCCTTCTCTCAAAAACATACCTCTCTGTTTGGAATTGCAAAATTATAAACCTTTTTTATTTTGACAAAATTTTTTCTATCTTTTTTTATTTTTTTTTTACAACTACTTTCTTATTTTATTGACAAAAAACTGATTAACCGTTCTTTACACAACGTTTATTTTGCTATCTTTTTCGCTTTGTTATATAAATTTGTATTGTGTAATAAAGGTCTTGGTCTTTCTTTTTTGTTGGATTTTTTTTTAGAATAATGCAAGTTGAGAGTCATCTGTTTTTAATCGCCACTTACCCTCCGATGTCCTATCGGCAATGTTCTCCAAAACCGTCAATACCGTCTGGTCTTCAGGCGTTACTCCGTTCTTTAATAATGGTATGGTATCCATTATTATCTCATCAAAACTCACATCCCTATGCTCACGCTCCATTCTCCTTAGAAAACTTATCAAATAATACCTTATACGCAAATTCAAATCTATATGTGTAGTAAATTTGGAATTCTTCTTTATAAGAAAAATATCTTTCTTCTCATCGTAATCAAAATTGTTGGTAAGTATAGGAGTCAAATCCGTATATTCTTTCTTTAATAAATCCAAAAAACCTAACTCCAAACCCTTTATTATCAACTCATCATTAATCTGCTCCAATGTTGCTCCATTATTCTTGGCTATTATACCCTCTATGGTCTGCATAACTATATCCGCTATGTCCATACCCAAATGTGCCTTCATTATTGCCTTTGGACTACGTGCCTTACGGAAATTTATTATCAATTGACCACTCAATACAGTAAAAGGATTTTGTCGCTTTTTAAACGAAGTTTGACCGTTCTTCTGCGGTACCGCTCCAACATATTCCAAACCACATGCCTCAGCCGTCTCTACTATCAAATGCCAAAACTCAGGGTCCTTGTGCGCAAAAACAAAACTCATCCACCTATCAAACTTCAATACCCTATACATCTCTTTTATGCTCTCGGCTATCAAACCTTTATACGTCTCCTTAGTCTGATTGTGAGTGCCTCCTTCTATTGCCTCTTGCTTGTAATCCCTCTCCGTTACTTCCAAATCCAACCACGCATTCCACATAGCCGATAAATCCAAATAAGGTATCTTGTTGCCATAAGGCGGGTCAGTATAGATATAATCCACACTCTCCGTTTCTATAAAACTTAAATCCGTAGCCGACCCTCTTACTATCTGTAAATTATCTAATGTATCCTTATTAATAAAATATCTTATCTCTTTCTTTGCATCCAAAACCTTTTTGAAACGCAACTCAAATGAATACATAACATCCAAAGAAGTAGGTTTTGGTGCAATACGATATCTATAATATCTAAATGCCGCCGCATCACCTCCTCCTATACTACTATTGTGATAAGTCAGATTTATTTTTGTAACCAAGCCAGAAAACATCAATAAAAGCGTTTTCCTTATATTAATGTCTTTCTTTCTACCATAGTATTTATAGATGAGATGTTTTAAAAACGAGAGTTGTGCTTTCTGTTTGTCCGAAAATAACTTATCAACAGTCTCTACATCTGAATCCTTTGGTAACGGCAAAGACTCTATTTGCGGATAAGTCCTCAAGGCTTCTCTTATCTCTTTCTTGGTCTTTGGCTCGCCCTTTAAATATGCCTTCTTTATCTTTTCAAAAGCATCCGTCAATTCCTTTTCATCTACAGGAGCGACCAAAGCCTCAACTAAAAATATAGCCATAGGATTAAGGTCTATATTTATTGCTCTTCTATTGGTCATCATTGCCTCTATGGCTGTCACTCCACTACCTCCAAAAGGGTCTAATACCAAATCTCCCGGTAAAGTAAAATTCTTTATATACGTCTGAACTATATCCCACGACTGCTTAGTAAAATAACCATGTACTCCAAAATGTCGCTTAGTTGCACGTTTTCTAACCTTTATTTCCTTAGGCAAAGGTCTATTCAAATAATCAAAACTTGAATTATCTATCCTTATAGTATAACTCTCTTGCTTACCCGTCTGAAAACTATCTTGCGAAAGCAACTTCTTAAGAGTGGAAAAATAGATGTCTACCTCATCCATAGAAAAGTAAAGAACAGGTGTATTTGTTCCATTGGTACGAAAAACTGCGAACTCTCTCCCGTTGCAAAGTGCAAAATACGTAGTACGTATCTCCGGATGTGTGGCATAGGAATAAACTTGTTCAACATTCTCAGAATTTATGATTTTTTCCTTAGGTGATTTCGCATCCAATACCCACGCATAATTGTTCCCAACCTTTAAAAGATAGTCCGGCACTAAGGTTACCCTCTTTTGCTGTGAGCCTATTTTCAGATAAGGATGCTTCAACGCCTTACTTCGCTCAATATCTTCCTCCTTATAGCCCAACTCCTTAAGCAAAGGCATAATAATCACTTCTCTAACACTATCTTCCTTAAAACTTTCATTAGCCTCCATTCCTTTGAAATCAACACCTGCAAAAAGCCTATCCTTTATTTTGTTTTCCATACTCCTAAGTCTTTTCTTAATCTGCAAATATATAAAATTATCTTGAAATATAAAGAACCAAAACTGCTATATCCGCTGGAGATACTCCACTAATACGAGAGGCTTGTGCTATGGTTTTAGGCCTTATTTGACTAAGTTTTTCCCTCGCCTCAAAGGATAAAGACTGCAATCTGCTATAATCAAAATCATCTCTTATATATAAACTTTCATACTTGTTTATTCTATCCACCACCTCTTGTTCTTTTATTATATAGGACTCGTATTTTATTTTCGTTTCACAAAGATTTTCTACCTCCATTTGCAAATAACGTGGTAGTTTTTCAAATCTTTCTTTCAACTCTGGCAAAACATTCATAAGGTTTGCCAACCTCACTTGAGGTCTTAACAATAGGCGTGAAATTTTTTCTGGACGAATAATTTCTGGTGTAGCAAGTCCATTTAATACGGGGTTGATTGTCTCGGGGTGAATATTGGTTGTTTTCATATAATCTATGGCAGAGTTGCTTGCAGAAAGTTTTTTATCCAAAAGTTGCATTCTCTCCTTTTCTGCCAAACCTATATTAAAAGATTTTTCCGTAAGTCTTTCGTCCGCATTATCTTGCCTTAGAAGTATGCGATATTCTGCCCTTGAAGTAAACATTCTATAAGGCTCGTTAGTGCCTTTTGTTACCAAATCATCTATAAGCACTCCTATGTATGCCTCACTTCTTTTGAGAATCAAAGGCTCTTTTTCTCTTATTTTCAAAACAGAGTTTATGGCAGCCATCATTCCTTGACAAGCCGCTTCCTCGTAACCCGTTGTGCCATTGATTTGTCCTGCAAAATAGAGGTTCTCTACTTGTTTGGTTTCCAAAGTCGGCTCCAATTGTGTCGGAGGAAAATAATCATATTCTATTGCATAACCCGGACGTACTATTTTTGCTTTCTCAAATCCCTTAATATTTCTCAAAGCCTTATATTGAACATCCAAAGGCAAAGAAGAAGAAAAACCATTTATATAATATAAATCAGTATAAAGAGACTCAGGCTCAACAAATAATTGATGGTGGTCCTTATCAGAAAATCTTTCTATCTTGTCCTCTATGGAAGGACAATATCTTGGTCCCTTGCCTTGTATTCTGCCTTGAAACATAGGAGAGTCCTTAAATCCCTCCCTTAGAATATCATGCACTTGCGAAGAAGTATAAGCAAGAAAACAAGATTGTTGTTTTAGAGTTTTTTTTCTTTTCAATAGGTAGGAAAATTGACCGAGATTTTCGTCTCCTTTTTGCTCAGTGAGTAAAGAAAAATCAATACTTTTTCCCTCCACACGCATAGGAGTACCAGTCTTAAGTTTTTGAGTAATAAAACCTAACTGCCTCATATTCTCGGACAAAGAAACCGATGCCTCTTCTCCCAAACGACCTCCCTCATAATTAACTTTACCTACATGTATTCTACCACAAAGAAAAGTTCCATTTGTCAAAATAACAGCCTTAGAATTAAAGCATAAACCAAGTTTGGTTTTTACTCCTATGGCTTTATTGTTTTTTATTATAATATCTATTACTTCGTCTTGCCACATGGATAGGTTTTCCATACTTTCCAATTGTCTTCTCCACATAAGAGGAAACATAACATTATCCACCTGTGCCCTTGGAGATAGCATAGCGGCACCCTTAGAAGCATTAAGCATACGAAATTGAATAGTATTGTTATCGGTATTTATTCCACTATAACCACCCATTGCATCTATTTCTCTAACTATCTGTCCTTTGGCTACTCCACCCATAGCAGGATTGCAAGAAAGAGCGGCTATGGTATTCAGGTTTTGAGTAATCAACAAAACCTTTGCACCCATTTTTGAAGCAACAAAACTTGCCTCACTTCCAGCATGACCTCCTCCAACAACAATAACATCAAATTCATTATTCATAAACAACCTTTTTCTAAAACTTTATCAATGTGCAAAGTTACAAAAAAACACTCAAAAACAATAATACCATTGTTTATAAGTGTTTTATCTTTGTGAGTTTCTAATTATTTTTGACTATGTGTTGATAAGTATTTTTACCACAGTAAGAATCAACAACACTACAATATATAGGTCTGAATAAATATTCCTTTTGATGGAAAAAAAGAAAGTGCTAAGAATATAAGCAGAAGGCACGGCAAGAATAAGCGACATTGTCGGAGAGTTCAAATCATAAACAAACGGCAAAAGAGTAAAAATAAACAAAAGTAAAATAGTTGATATTCTTTTTCTTACGGAGAGTTTTTGGTCGTTTTTGTTCATTAGCGAAATAAAATAAGCAGGTATAAGCAACAAAAACATATAAGCAATATAGACTATTTGTATGGGTTGATTAAGAAAATCAAAACTCGGCACAATGGCAAAATGAGAGGAAACAAAGTTAAGAATCGCCTGATTGTTATCCGATAAATAATAATAGACAAAAAGGACTAAGAATGGCGTCAGCAAACCAAAAATGCTAACAAAAAAAGAACGCAATTTGTATATTTTGAAATTAAACAAACCTATCCACAACCAAAGAATCAATAGAATAACAGGACTATAAAACAATGTGCCTATGGCAATTAAGACAGAGGAAAGATAGATTTCGTCCAAACCCTCGTTCTTGTTATAACATCTAAGAAAAGAAAACAGAGCCAAAACAATGAAAGTATTTGCAAAGGTAACACTGTTTAGTGTCATAAACCTATAATCGCTACTCATCAAAAGCACATATACAAAGGCAGGAAAAAAAGAAGTTTTTTGAGAAAGTTGATAGAAGGTAAATATATGATTAATAAGAAGTCCTTGCAACAACACCAACAAAAAACAAGTAATGGTATTGACCACATTTTGCTGAGGAAAGACGCTTGCCATAAAATCAAAAAAAGGCATATCAAAACTACCCTTATTCATAATAGGAACAGGAGTAATAAAAGCAGGCAACCACAACAAAAGCGTTACTATAATCAAAATAGCAAATTGCAAAAAATAGTTTCTCTTAAATATGGATACTATCATAGTATTTCTATCTTATTTTTTTATTTTTTTTGGTATAAATTACGTTAAAAGGTCGCAAAATGTTACAACATTTATACAAAAATACTATCTTTGCACAACAAATTAAAATCCATGATACAAGAAGAGAAAAAAAATATAGGTTCTTTGTTTGACAGCATTGCAAAAAAGTATGACTTTCTTAATCATTTGCTATCCTTTAACATAGATAAGAAATGGAGAAAAAAAGCAACAAAACTCTTGCTCCCTTGCAATAAACTTTTGGACGTAGCCACAGGCACAGGCGACTTTGCTATAGAAATTCTAAAACAAAAGAAAGCAAAACAAATAACAGGTATAGACCTTAGCAAAGAAATGATTGCCATAGGAGAAAAAAAGTTGGCAAATCTTTCTATGACCTCCTTTATAGATTTGCGTAGGGAGGACGTTAGCAATCTTAATTTTTCGGATAATAGTTTTGAGGCTATAACCTGCGGATTTGGAGTAAGGAATTTTTCTAATTTAGAGAAAGGTTTGAGCGAAATGTTTAGAGTACTTCAACCTAATGGTCAAGTGGTTATCTTGGAATTTTCTTATCCCAAAAATCCTATAATAAAGTTTTTCTACAACCTGTATTTTACTTTTGTTTTACCCCTGATTGGCAAACTAATTAGCAAAGACAAACAAGCCTATAAATACCTCCCTCTTAGTGTTAAAAACTTTGCACAGAGAGAAACTTTCTTGGAATATATGCAACAAGCAGGTTTTCAACAAACAACTAACAGAAGCCTAACCTTCGGTATCTGCACACTATATTCTGGCAGAAAAAATTAGAGGCTAAAACTCTTTGTTATAGGTTGCAGCCTAAGTCTGTTCTATAGGTTATAATAGGTTAGCATAGGTTGGAGCCTACGGCTCCTATAAGTTATAATAGGAGACTTTATAAGCGTATAACAAAAAGTAACGGCTTTGCCATCCTATCATAACCTATGC
>JAUNWC010000085.1 GCA_030540495.1 Bacteroidota bacterium | reverse complement strand
AAGGATTTTCTGCACAGATTTTTTACCTTTTTGGGCGTATACTAAACCTAATATTCCACAAACCAAACCTACTACAGCGCAGCCCAAAACAACTGAGCAAATTCCTAATACTAAAGAGGTTGTAGCATAAGGAGCATTTTGTTTAACATTATTTGATGTGTTTTGCGATTCTTGTACATTGTTCTTTATTTCTTCCATATCGTTTTTGTTTGATTTTCCCGTCAAACCATCGGTTTTTAATTTGTTTAACATTCAAAAAAATAACTTGTTGCAAAGATAGTGTTTTTTGTTTATTTTTGAGTTTTTAGAATAAAAAAATATGAATTAAAATATTTTTATTTAATTTTGCTTTCGTATTCAGCAATGGGAAAAGAGTATCATTCTATCGCTACAAAACAAGTTCTTTGGAGAGGAAAGTCCGGGCAACACAGAGCAGCATACTGCCTAACGGACAGGCATAGGCTTGATGGTTGAAAAACAACCAAAAAGTTTATGACAGAAAGTGCAACAGAAAATAACCGCCGTAATCTTTTTTTGCGGTAAGGGTGAAAAATCGGGGTAAGAGCCCGTAGGAAAGGTTAGTGATAATCTTTTTGTGCAAACCTTATGCGTTGAAAGTCCAAATATATCAACATTATAATGCTTGCTCGGCATTGTTGAGGGGTAGGACGATAGAGTCTTTTTGCAAAAAAAGACCCAGATTAATGATAGAACTTAGACAGAACCCGGCTTATAGATACTCTTTTCTTTTTTTCGTTTTATTTTTATGGGTTAGTTAAGTTGGAGGCTTAGCCTCCTTATAGGTTAGCATAGGTTATTATATAACGGCTATGCACTCCTATGCTAACTTATATTAACCTATAATAAGAAGGTAACGCCTCCAACCTATCTATCTCTCTTTTCTTCTTACCTTATTAATAATTATGGAATAAAGCAATAATAGGACTGCAAAGAAAGATATAGGTTTTATAAGCAAATCGCCATGTTTGGTATAGAAAGTTTGACTTGTTTGCAAAGGAAGAGAGGCATTTAAGGCGGCTTGTTGCCAATAAGGAGTCTTTTGCAATACCTCACCCCTTGGAGAAATAAATGCTGAAATGCCCGTATTGGCTGAGCGAGCAACATACCTGCGATTTTCTATTGCCCTCAAACGCGAAAAAGAAAAATGTTGTCTATGTCCTGCCGTATTACCCCACCAACCATCATTGGTAGCAACAAAAAGCAAGTTTGCTCCCTCTTTAACAAATTTTCTAACATAGTCGCCATCAACAGATTCATAACAAATAGCAGTGCCAACGATTATAGGCTTGGTCTTTGAGGCAAATACCACAGTGTTGCTATCCGTACCCAAAGTGCCTATTGTTCCTCCTAAGTTTAGAGCAAATTTTTCCACAAAGGAAAGATATTTTTTGAAAGGCATTTTTTCCACTCCCACTGTAAGTATTGTTTTATGATGTATGGCAAAATCTTCTTTCTTTCCACTCCTTGGTATATCTATTACTATGTTGCAAGACTCGTAATATCTGTCTCTTATATCAGCAAAAGGTCTTGCTGCCTGAGTTTTAACTCCCTTTGGCAACAATCTTCTTGAGGACAAACCGGCTATTACCTCGGCTTTTTTGTATTGATTTACAAAGTCATTTAGTTGACACACACTTGGCACTTTGTCTATGTATTCCTCCCAGGCATATTCTTGTATAGCACTCTCGGGCATAAGTACATAATCTACTCTGTCGTCCATCAAAGGTTTTATTAGTTTTAAAGAGCGTTCTATAACTTGATGAGGTTCAAGGTCATATTGCTCTGTATATGGGTCAAGGTTGGGTTGAACAACTACCACCTCAGCGGTATTTTTTTTGTTGTCGTCCGAATAAGCAAACCACATACAAGCCGAGCATATCATTGGCAGAAATAAGACTATAATGGCAATATATATTTTTTTTCTTTTCCTTAAGGATAGGTAAATAACTATGTTGCAAAGCAATACCCAAATACTGCCTCCTTCCATTCCCGTAATACTATACCACTGTACAAGAAAAGGATAGTTGGCAAAGGTGTTGCCGAGATTGAGCCAAGGAAAATTGACATCCCAATTAAACTGCACATACTCAAACAACAACCAAAACAGAATCAAAAAGAAATAAGAGCCTGTGTTGTAGTTGGAAACTTTTCTGCAAAAATGATAGACTTGAAAAACCAAAGCCATAAAGCAGGCTTCAAAAAAAGGCACAACCAAACCAACCAAAGAGGCTTTGCTTATCCACCAAGTTTGAGTAATACAAAACAAAAAGAAAGCCGGATAAGAATAAGTAAAGACAGCACCTTTGGAAAAAGAATCTTTGTTCTTTAAAATAAAATCCTCTACAAACAAAAGAGGAACAAAGGCTAACAACATTAAGGGAGCAAACATCATATTGCCTACCCAAGACAAAGTTTGCAAAACTCCCGAAAGCAAGGATATTAACAATAACTTCTTTTTGGTCATATATCAATCTGTATTTTTTTGTACAAAATAAAGTGGTTCGCAAAATTACAATTTTTTATAACAAACTCTTTGTTTATTTGTTTCTTTTCTAAAAAAAAGAATTAGAGATTTTGACAACAAAGATTAAAATATTCTAATTTTGCAAAGTAAAAAATATTGTCATTATGATTAGTTTTATTATTGCTTTATTACTTTTGATAGTTGGTTATTTTACATACGGCAAGTTTGTAGAAAAGGTTTTCAAAACAGATTACAACAGAAAGACTCCTGCTGTAGTCAACCCCGATGGAGTGGATTATATTCCTATGCCTTGGTGGAAACTTTTTCTTATACAATTTCTTAACATAGCCGGCACTGGACCTATTTTTGGAGCAGTTATGGGCATAATGTTTGGTCCATCTGCATTTCTTTGGATAGTTTTTGGTTGTATTTTTGGAGGAGCGGTGCATGATTTTATTTCCGCTATGATAAGTATAAGACAAAACGGAGCATCCCTTACAGAAATAGTCGGTTCTCAACTTGGCAAAGGAGTAAAAACCATAATGTTACTTTTTACCATAGTATTATTGATAATGGTGGGAGCCGTGTTTGTTTCTCAACCTGCAGCCCTTTTGCACGGATTGTTGCCAAGCATAAGCGTTACTTTGTTTGCCGTTATTGTATTTGCTTACTACATACTTGCAACACTTTTGCCTGTGGATAAAATAATAGGAAAAATATACCCAATCTTTGGTTTTATATTTATTTTTATGGCACTTGGACTATTGTTTTCCATCTTTCGTACCAACGCACCTATTCCTGAGGTTTGGGAAAATTTAAAAGATATGCATCCTAAGAATTTACCTATCTTTCCTATGATGTTCGTTTCCATTGCTTGTGGAGCAATAAGTGGTTTTCATGCTACACAATCTCCTCTTATGGCAAGATGTATTACCAACGAAAAATATGGCAGAAGGATTTTCTATGGAGCCATGATAACCGAAGGAGTAGTCGCTTTGATTTGGGCAGCCAGTGCATCTTCTTTCTTTGCAAGTATGTTCCCAGATTGTGCCAATGGAATAGAAGCATTGCAAAAATATGCAGCACAAGGACACGAAACAGCGGAAATAGTCTCTGCAATATGCAAAGGATGGCTTGGAACGTTTGGAGGCATTTTGGCAATAATAGGAGTGGTTGTCGCTCCTATAACAAGCGGAGATACTGCCTTAAGGAGTGGAAGACTTATTGTAGCAGATTTTCTCCACTTTGACCAAAAACCTTTGTGGAAACGTTTGGCTGTGGCTTTGCCTATTTTTGCAGTTACTTTTCTTGTAATGAACTTAAAATCAGATGTACTTTGGAGATATTTTGCTTGGAGCAACCAGACTTTAAGCATATTTACTCTTTGGGCTTGTACGGTTTATTTGTTCAAAGAACATAAGAATTTCTTTATCACCATTATTCCTGCTATGTTTATGACCTGTGTTTGTTTTACTTACATACTTTCCGCTCCAGAGGGTTTTCATCTAAACTACACTCTTAGCGTTGCTTGTGGAATATTGGTGGCAGTAGTTTTCTTGGGAATATTTATTTATTGGGCAAAGAATTACAGGAAACAAAATTTAAAATCTATAAATCAATAAGCAGTGCAAAAAAGAACAAAAAGCGAGCAAACTTCTAAAGAAGTTTGCTCGCTTTTCTTGTGATCCCAGAAGGATTCAAACCTTCAACCTCTTGATCCGTAGTCAAGTGCTCTATTCAGTTAAGCTATGGGACCTTTTCTTTTCCCTGTCTAAAAAGCGATAAAATAACTTCCTTTATCGCTCTTTGTTCTTACGAGGTCTCTTCCGGATTCGAACCGGAGTAAACGGTTTTGCAGACCGGCACCTAACCACTCGGTCAAGAGACCATCTCTGTTTTCAGTTTGCAAAAGTACAACTTTTTTTATAACTCGCAAAATTTATTAGACTTTTTTTTGAAAAAATTATTGGTTATGATAGGCTGTGGCTGTAACTTATAAACATAGTAAAGAAACATCGGCTTATAGTTTTTATAAGCCGATGTTTCTGCTTTATATTTTCTTATTTATTAAGTATGAAAAATAAACATAGACATCAAAATATATGTTCCTGCTCCGGCAAGATAGCCTAACAAAGCCCAAATAGAAATATGTTTCAAATACCAAACAAAATCTATTTTCTCCATACCCATAACAGCAACGCCAGCAGCAGAGCCTATGATAAGCAAACTGCCACCCGTTCCAGCACAATAAGCCAAGAATGACCAAAATGCTCCATCGGTTACAAAGTGATGCAAAGTAGGGTCGGTGGTCAAAGGATTGGCAATATCATACATACCCATAGCGGCAGCAACCAAAGGCACATTATCAACAATAGAAGACAAAGCACCTATGATAATATCCGTTAGATAGAAATTGCCTAAGCCATCAAGTCCTTGAGCCAAAAGTTTCAAATGTCCTGCATCTGATAGACAAGAAACCGCCATCAAAATACCAAGGAAGAACAAAACAGAAGGAGTATCAACTCTTGTAATCACATTGCCTATATTCATTCTTTGATAAACCTCTGGTGAATGTTTGTGCATCAATTCAGTAACTACCCACAAAGCACCCAAACCAAGCAAAATGCCCATATAAGGAGGCAAATGGGTTATGGTTTTGAAAACAGGGGTAAATAATAAGAATCCTACACCAACACCAAGTACTATTTTGCTTTGAAGTTTGGAAACAGCACTAACTGAATTGCCAGTTGCTATTTCAGGCACTTTTTCCAACTCTCCTTTTAGCATAGTGGAAATTCCCAAAGTAGGAACAATCAAACAAACTATAGAGGCAACGAAAGTCTCTTTTATCACGCCCGGAGCAGTTATACAACCTTTAATCCAAAGCATAATAGTGGTAACATCTCCTATCGGAGACCAGGCTCCACCAGAGTTTGCTGCCAAAATAATAGCACCGCCAAACAACCAACGGTCTCTTTTATCAGCAACAAGTTTCCTTAGCAAAGCACACATTACAATAGAAGTAGTAAGATTGTCTAAGACTGCTGACATAAAGAAAGTAAGAATGGAAATCGTCCAAAGTAATTTCCTTTTGCTTCTTGTGGTTATTCTGTCAGTGATAATAGAAAAACCTCCATGTTGGTCAATGGTCTCTACTATTGTCATGGCTCCAAGTAGGAAGAATAGAATCTCTGCCGTATCTCCCAAAGCCTCAATCAACACTCCATGTCCTTCCTGAGCATTAAAACCTCCTATGGCAACATAAAGCGTCCACATAGCAACCGCAAGCAAAAGGGCAGTTGCCGTCTTGTTGATTTTGAAAGTATGCTCCATCGCAATGAAGAAGTATCCAATCACAAACACAACAACCATAATAATCATAGCACTTGTCATAATTAAAAATTCTTTTTGTTAATACATAGTGTTTAAAAATTTTAAGGTGCAAATATACGAAAGACAAACAAAATAAGAAAAGTATTAGATAACTTTTTTTGAAAAGAAAAATAATAGATGAAATATGAATTATTATTCCTATCTTTGCAAATCATATAAATACAATGTTTATGAATTTTTTTTTAACTATAAAGACAGAGATACAGAAAATTTGGCAAGTAAAATCAAACAGAACTATTATTAAGGATACTCTTTTGTTTTTTGTTGCCACTATAACCTTCCATATTCTTTATTGGAATGCAAATATGAATACTTGGATATTTGGTCCATACACTAAGGAAGTGTTTGATTTTTTTACCAATTTGGTTTATAAGGCTTCCACTCCTTTTATTTCTTTATTTACGAATAGAAGTTTTGATATAGCGGATACTTCTTATTACTTTTATACTTTAAGCGAGGAGGGGGTCAAACAATATTATGCAATAATGACAGTAATAGACGATTGCTCAGGAGTAAAACAACTTTTGCAATGGGCTTTGGTTATGATACTTTGTAGAGGCAAATGGTTTGGGAAAATATTTTATTATTTGTTTGGAGCAATTATTCTCTTGTTTGCAAATATTCTTAGGGTGCTAATTCTTACGGGTATTTTTTCTGTCAATGCCTCTTTGTTTCACCCTATACACGATTGGGTTGCTCGTCCTGCCATGTATGTTATAATTTTTGTTATGTGGTTGTTTTGGCTTAGCCTAATAGACAAGAAAAAAGCCAAAAAGGAAGAAAAATTACAAGAAAAAATAAAATATCAAGAAAAACGATAACTTGCTCTAAAAACTCAAATTTGATAAACTTTGCTTGATTATCAGCGACTTAGCCTTTTTAAAAAGGGCTTTTTCGGGCT
>JAUNWC010000084.1 GCA_030540495.1 Bacteroidota bacterium | reverse complement strand
AACTTGCAACATTGGTTGCCACCGTTGGCTCCACAGGGTCTATTACTGTACTACCTACTTCGCTAATAGATACATTTCTTATTATTACCGCTGGTTGATAATCAGAAGTACTTCCATCATTTCTCCACATAAATGTAAGTTTAACCACTCCGTCAGGATTAGGATTGGTAACATCAGCAGAATAATGGATGTAATTTCCTTGAGTAAGATTTAACTTGTATGGGTTAGTAGATACTTCTGTCTGAGATAAATAATCAGCGAAATTCAAAGCATTGGTGCTATAAGAATAAGTTGAATAAGAACTCTCTGAAGTACTTGCAGGGAAGTACCAAGAACCATCAGTTAAGAATACTTTCAAAAAGTCATAAGGAGTACCGTATGAACCTTCTCCTCCTACCTTAACATCAAATTCTATATGAAGTTGCTCACTGCTACCAACATTAAATGTTTTTTCTGTAGAAACTCGTGTTGAATAATCTGCATCATATCCCGGAGTTGTTCCATCAGTGGTAACAAACATTGCTGTAGTATCAGTACCTATGGTGCCAAACATCCAGTAGTTTGTGCTTGTGTGGTTTCTAAACAACCAAACGGTATCGCCGGTGCTTTCTGTTCCGGAGAAGTCTGTGCTATAAGGCAAATCCACAGCAAGCATATTTGTTTCAAAAGTAATAGTACCTGCCTGAGAATTGCCATCTTCTGTTCCACAGTTTGCTATAACTTCAACATCATAGTAAGAAAGAGAAGAAAGACCGCTCAAATCAAAAGTATTTGCGTTGTTAACAGTTTCTTCTGTCCAATCGTTTGCAGAACTTAGTTTGTATCTTACGTTGTAAGAATCTGCATCTCCTGTCCAAGAAAGAGTGGCAGAATTATTAGTAACATCAGAAACCGTAATAACTGGCATAGGACAAGCAATGTCGGTAGTAAATGATGTTTGTACGTATGCAGAATTGCCATCATCACAAACTTTTGCAACTCTAAGTTGATAAGTAGTTTCTGGGGCAAGACCGCTAAGAGAAACAACATTATCTTCTACACCTGTAGCCGTTGTCCAATCTTCGTCTGCATTTGTTTTGTATTCCACAATATATTCACCTTCTTCTGGCAATGTAATAGTAGCAGAATGACCTGCTATGTTTGTAATGCTTATATCGGAAAGTAATGGCATAGAACAAGTAACAGCACTAACGGATACATTTCTTATTATTGCAGAATTTTGGTCACCATAGCTTCCGTCATTTCTCCACATAAATATAAGTTTAAATTCTCCGTTAGGATTAGGATTGGTAATATCTGCAGAATAATGAATGTAGTTACCTTGAGTTAGATTTATCTTATAAGGGTCAGTAGATACACTTGTTTGAGATAAATAATTAGAGAAGTTCAAAGCAGAAACAGAATTATCTGAATTTGCAGAGAATGAATAAGAAGAGAACGTACTTTCACTATAACTTGCAGGGAAAGACCATGTAGCATCAGATAATAATACTTTTAAGAAATCGTAATAACTCTCTCCACCGGACTTAATATCAAATTCTATATGGATTTGCTCACTACTACCTGCATTAAATATCTTTTCTGCAACAAGTCGTGTGGCTCCGTGAGAATATCCTGCCGTTGTTCCATTATTGGTAACAAATAGTGCTGCAGTATCCGTGCCTATGGTACCAATCTTCCAATAATTGTTTGTGCTTGAGTAATTATTAATTACCCAAGTAGTATCTCCTGTGTCTTCTGTGCCAGAGAAGTCTGTGCTATAAGGCAAATCCACCGCAAGCATACGAGTTGTGAAAGCAACTTCTGGTGCATAACTAATACTACCGCTTGGGCATAATACACCTACTCTTACCTCGTAATGAGTGTGAGGGGTAAGCACTTCTTGTAGAGTATAAGGAGATTCTGTAACGCTAAGGCTTGTCCAACTATCCTCTCCTGTGGTTTTGTACTCCAACACTGTGGCTGTGCCTTCCCAAGAAAGAGTGGCAGTTTGAGCACTAATATCGCTAACACTTAAGTTTGTAGGTCCTTCACATTCTCTATTAACTATAGATACGTTGTCCAAATATATACCATAGCCATTGTTTCCTACTGCAGTAAAGGCTATTTGATATGTTGCACTTGGGTTAGGTAAAGACATAGTATCGTACTGAGTAGCACCTGTAGAAGAAGCACCACCGCTATGGCTTGAGCCATTAGCAATCAAAAGTGTCCAATCCTCCTCTTGACTTGTTCTATAATAAACATATAGAGAATCATAGTTACCTCCATAACTACATGCCTCCCAGTTGTATGAAAGGAAAGGAGCGTTTATAGAAGAAAGGTCAAAAGTAGGAGAAATCAAACGAGTAATAGCGCCATCTGTAAAAGACCTATAAGCCTGTTTGTTATTAATAGAAGTTATAGTTGTTATTCCCCAATTGCTTGAGCCAGCAACTATTTCGTTTGTCCAACAACCTAAATCAGAAGTTGTCAAAGTTTCAAAATCTTCTAAATAAGGGAATTCGGTAACGCTTACGCATGCTGTACGGAAATTAGTTGTACCTGCAAGAGAAACACCATCTTCGTCTCCACAATTGGCAATAATCTCTACATTATAAAGAGTAGAAGGAGTAAGTTGCTCTATTGTGTATGTGTTTTCATTTGCAGTTTCCTCTGTCCATGTTTCCTCTGTACTCTCTTTGTATCTTACGGTGTAAGAACTTGCATCTCCCGTCCAAGAAAGAGAGGCAGAGGTTGTTGTAAGGGTACCAAGGGTGATAACCGGAGCAGGACAAGCGATTGTGGTTGTGAAAGTTTTTATATCAGAATATGCAGAATTGACATTATCGCAAACAGTAAGAACTCTTACTTGATAGGTTGTCTCTGGAGCAAGTCCGCTAAGAGAGGCAACATTATCAGTTACATTTGTTGCTACTGTCCAATCTTCTTCTGTGCTGGCTTTGTATTCCACACTATAATCATATCCCTCTAACATGGTAACTGTAGCGGAATGACCTGCTATGTTGGAAATAGTATAATCATCCTCTGTCAAAGTAGGACATGCTACAGCAGAAACGCTTACATTCTTAAGTACTATAGCAGGTTGTGTGCCTAGAGAACCATCATTTTTCCATACAAATGTTAGTTTAACCACTCCATTAGGATTAGGGTTATCCAACTCGGCAGCATAATGAATATAGTTACCTTGAGTAAGATTTAACTTGTATGGATAAGAAGTACTTCCTCCTGTTTGAGATAAATAATCAGCGAAATTCAAAGCATTGGTGCTATATTCATAGTTGGAATAAACGGTTTCGTTGTTGCTTGCAGGGTAATACCAAGAACCGTCTGTTAGAAAAACTTTCATATAGTCATATGAACTTTCTCCACCTATCTTGACATCAAACTCTACACGAATCTTTGCATTATCACCTATGTTAAATGTTTTTTCTGCAGAAAGTTTTGCTATAGAATTAACATCATATCCAGCAGTCGTCCCATCCGTAGTGATAAACATAGCGGTAGAATCAGCGGTGATGTTGCCATAAACCCAGTAAATATTTGAGGTGTTGTTTCTAAACAACCAATTGGTATCTCCTGTGTTTTCCTCGCCAGAAAAGTCTGTGCTATAAGGCAAATCTACAGCAGGTATAGGTGTAAAAATAGTTGCAACCTCAGTAGCAGGTGTAGTGCCATCATCACAAAGAGCCTTTACATATAGGTCATAACTTGTGTTGGAAGTAAGATTGGAAATAGTTGTTGTCCAAGTGCCTTCTTCTGTTCCGGCAGTGAAATTTGTTACAGTGGAGTATTCTGTAGCAGAACTTTCCTTGTAATATATTTCAAAATTGGTGCCATCAGATTCCCAACCAACAGTTATTTGCTCAGAAGAAGCATCAAAGGTTAGATTATCTGGACGAGTACATCCCGGCAAAACATCCAATGTTACATCATCCACAATAGCGGCAGCGTAATAGGAATAGTAATAATCAGAAGAATGAGACCTTATGGCAATATATGTGCCTGTGCCAGTATATGAAGAGAAAGAAACTTCATAAGCGGTCTGTGTAGTAGTTAGGTTAAAGGATGCCACACTCACAAAAGTAGAAGCATCTGTAGGGTCTGTCATGACTCCTACTTGTATGCTGTTAGAATAATAATATTCTCCTTTTCTTGCATGTAAAAGAAGTTGTAGATTATTTACACTTAGGGTAGATGCATCTATCTGAGGTAGTACTGCATACCCCTCTCCATAGAAATATAATGCCATAGAACCACTGTTGGCATAGGAAGTAGAAGCAGAATATGGATAATTTGGATAATATGTAGAAGCCGATGTAGCTCTTTGCCAACAAACAGGTAATGGGTAAGTGCCTGATGTATTACCTGAGGCTTCAAAATCCCATGTTATAGGCAAGGTAGTAATTGCCTCACAAGAGGTAGTAAAAGTAAAGGTAGCGGTATCTGAATAACCATCATAGTCGCCACAATTTGCTATAATCTCTACATTATAAACAGAAGAAGAAGTAAGAGATTCCAAATCAATGGTATTCTCGCTTGTGGTTTCCTCTGTCCATTCTGTTTCAGTATTAAGTTTGTATCTTATTGTATATTCCTCTGCACTGCCTGTCCAAGAAAGAGTTGCAGTGGAGGTTGTAGCATTATCAAGTGTAATAACCGGTACAGGACAAGAAATGGTTGTGGTAAAATTCACCAAAGTATATTCTGATACAGATGTACCACAGTTGGAAGCAACTCTAACTTGATATGTTGTCTCAGGTGCAAGGTCGCTAAGAGAAGCAACTCCATCGCTTTCTGTAGCCGTAGTCCAATCCTCATTGGTAGAGGCTTTGTATTCTACTGTATAGGAATCACCACCGCTAATATTGATATTAGCCGTATGGGCAGCGATATCGCTAACAGTTACATCAGGAGTAGGACATTCAACAGCCGAAATAGAAACATTTTTAATTATCGCCCCAGGTTGCGTGCCAGAGCCACCATCATTTACCCAAACAAAAGTAAGTTTGATTGCTCCATTAGGATTAGGATTGTGCATTTCTCCCTCATAATGAATATAATTTCCCTGAGTAAGTGTTAAGGTATATGGATAAGAGGTTGTTACATAATCAGAGAAATTTAAAGCATTGGTGCTATAATTATAAGGTGAATAGGTATTCTCACTTGCACTTGCCGGGAAAGACCATGCATCACTTGTTAAGAATACTTTCAAATAGTCGTAAGCGGTTTCTCCTCCCACTTTAGCGTCAAATTCTACCTTAATCTTTGCATCATCTCCTACGCTAAATGTTTTCTCAGCAGAAACTCTCGTAGTGTTACTTGTGCTATACCCCGGAGTTGTGCCGTCAGTGGAAACAAACATTGCATTGGTGTCTGTGGTTATGGTGCCAAATACCCAATGGGCTGTGCTGGTATGGTTTTGAAAATACCAATTGGTATCGCCTGTGGTTTCATCTCCTGAGAAATCAGTAGTATAAGGCAAAGAAACAGCAGTCATAGGCATAGTGAAAGAAAATACAGTGGATTGTTGTTCTGTGTTGTCATCACAAAGTACTTTTACATAAACATCGTATGATGTTAGAGGAGTTAAGTCGGAAATAGTTGCAGTGTAAGTATTATCCTCTTCTCCTGCAGAAAAACTTGTTGTTGTAGTGTAATCTGTGGCAGAACCTTCTTTGTAGTAAATCTCAAAATCACTACCGGTAGAAGTCCATGAAAGAGTGGCTTGGTCTGAATTAATATCTACTGTAAAGCCATGAGGAGTGGAACATTCAGACTCTACAGCATCCAATCCCGAAACATTGTCAATATATACAGCTGTTCCATTATCATCTACAAAATGAAATGCAACATAGATAGTTTGTCCATCATAAGCGGATAAATCTATAGTTCTCTGCTCCCAAGTATAAGAGGTAGTAGGGAAAGTAATAGTACTAACAGAGGTAAAACTACTTGTATTTGTGTTAGTTGTAGATACCTCTACAGTAAGGGTGGAATATTCTGAATAGCTTGGATAGTTTATCATTATATAGAATGATAAACTATTACTACCGCTAACAGGCATCAATTGTGGTGTTATAAGATAACAATTCTGACCATAATTATAGTTGTAATTTGCATACATGCTACTGGTGGAATTGTTACCATAGTAGTTACTAATCACCCAACCCTGTGCATTTGAGATAGTGTTGGTGTTAGTCCAAGTGTCAGGGAGACCTTCTTCGAATCCTTCGTTCAAAGGGGTAGTGGTTTGTCCCCAAGAAGCGCTGATAGACAAAATTGTCGCCATCAACAAAAACATTAATAATCTTTTCATAGTACTTTAATTTATTAGTTAATTTTTTGATGCCCTAAAATTACTACTATTTTTTTATATTGCAAACTTTTTTTTAATTTTTTTCAATTTTTTTATTTTAGAGATGTTTTTTAGTAGGTTATTTTAGGTTGGAGGCAAAATCTCCTTTTTATAGGTTGTTATAGGTTGGAGCCTTTGGCTCCTATAAGTTAGCATAAATTAAGATAGGTTTTTATAAGTTATTATAGGAGACACATGAGCGTATAACAACAAGTAACGGCTTTGCCCTCCTATACTAACCTATTATAACCTGTCTTAACTTATGCTAACTTATCCCAACCTATTAGGAAGCTCTGCCTCCAACCTAAAATAACCTATCAAAAAACACCAAAAAAACAAAAAGGCTGAAAATTTTTTAATTGCCAATTAAATCTCAAATTTGACAAACTTTGCTTGATTATCAGTGACTTAGCCTTTTTAAAAAGGG
>JAUNWC010000083.1 GCA_030540495.1 Bacteroidota bacterium | reverse complement strand
AAAGTTTCATAGCATAATAAATTCCTATTACTACAGCCTCGCCATGTGTTATTGATTTCTTTTCTAACAAAGAATAATAACCTTCAAAAGCATGCCCTAAGGTATGCCCAAAATTAAGAATTTTTCTTCTCTTGTTATCAAAAACATCTTGCTCTACCACACTCTCCTTTAACTCCATGCAACGCAAAATAAATTCATCTTCTATGGTTTGCAAATCTTTTTTTGAGATAAATTTTGCGAGCATTTCTTTATCTAAAACCAAAAAAGTTTTCAACATCTCCCCTACTCCACTTAATATTTCTTTATAAGGAAGAGTTTGCAAAAAATCTGTATCTACAAGGGTAATTGTATCTGTGTTAAAAGTTCCCAAAGCGTTTTTTATTCCATTAAGATTAACGCCTGTTTTTCCACCTATGGAAGCATCCACCATAGCCAAAAGAGTTGTAGGAATGTTTATGTTTTGAATACCTCGTTTGTAAATAGAGGCTACAAAACCTCCAACGTCCGTTACAACTCCTCCTCCCAAAGAAATAAGAAGAGAATTTCTATCCGCATTGCTCTCCAATAAAGAAGAAGAAAGATTTTTAATGGTTTCTATGTTTTTATTCTCTTCTCCTGCGGGTATTTCCAAAAGTGTTGCTCCCCTGTCTGCTATTTCGTCTGCCTTTTCTAAAAGTATGGGTAGGCAATACTTTCCCGAATTTTCGTCCGTAAGAATAAATATTTGAGAAAATTGATTTTCTCTAAGGTAGTTTTGCAATTGGTCTATGGTTTGCATAACTATACATTAAATCTAAAATGCATTATATCACCATCTTGCACAATATAATCTTTGCCTTCCACAGCGATTTTGCCTGCCTCTTTACAAGCAGTCTCACTACCATATTTTACATAGTCTTCGTATTTTATTACCTCAGCCCTTATAAAACCTTTCTCAAAATCAGAGTGTATAACTCCAGCGCATTGAGGTGCTTTGTCGCCTTTGTGAAAAGTCCAAGCACGAGTTTCTTTTGGTCCTGTGGTTAGGAATGTTTCAAGGTTAAGCATCTTGTAAGCCGATTTTATCAAACGATTTACTCCACTTTCCTTTAAGCCCAATTCCTCCAAAAACATTAGTTTGTCTTCGTATGAGTCCAATTCTGCAATATCCTCTTCTGTTTTGGCGGCAATAACAAGTACTTCGGCATACTCTTTTTCTGCCATAATTTTTACCTGCTCGGTGTATTTGTTGCCTCCTGCTTTGCAAGATTGTTCATCCACATTGCAAACATATAGTATAGGTTTTGCTGTTAGCAAGCAAAGTTCTTTGGCAGCAGAATCTAAATCCTTATTGTCAAAAGTTACTTCTCTTGCATTTTTGCCTTGCAATAAAACTTCCTTATATGCTTTTATGACTTCAAAACTATCTTTGGCTTTTTTATCTCCACCTACTTTTGCAATTTTTTCTGTTTTAGCGTAACGAGACTCTATGGTTTCCAAGTCTTTTAGTTGCAATTCCAAATTTATGATTTCCTTATCACGTATAGGATTTACACTTCCATCCACATGGACTATATTATCATCGTCAAAACACCTCAAGACCTCTATTATTGCATCACACTCTCTTATATTGCCAAGAAATTTATTACCCAAACCTTCTCCTTTACTCGCTCCCTTTACCAAACCAGCAATATCCACTATTTCCACCGTTGTAGGCACAATTCTTTCTGGTTTATCTATTTGTGCCAAAACGTTTAATCTTTCGTCCGGCACACTTATCATACCAACATTTGGCTCTATGGTGCAAAAGGGAAAGTTTGCAGATTGAGCCTTTGAATTACTAAGACAATTAAATAAAGTTGATTTGCCTACATTAGGCAAACCAACTATACCACATTTTAATGACATATATGTAATTTATTATTTCTTTTCAGAAGAATTATTTCCATTTACCTCTTTGATAAAATCCTCCATAGTTATTTTTTTGTTTGTAACTGTGGTTTTATCTTTGAATAATTGAGTCATTTTTCTGTCAAGCAAAAAGTTATGAACCTGTGAAGTTTGCTCTCTTTCGTTTAACATATCTTTTGCTATCTTATCCATACGTTGCTCAAATTCCTCTTGCTCTTTTTCACTCATATTTGGCATAGATGGAAAATAATTAGGCAAAAGTTCTGTCTTATAATAATTAACTATCTCTTCGTCCTTTACTTCTATCTTGTTATCCTCTATAAGTTTTCCTTCTATAAGTTGCCATTTTACGCCGTTCATATACTTGTCGGTGTCTTTTTCCACAGCATCCATAGTAAGTTTTCCCTCTGAGGTTTCTACAAGCCAACGTTTAAGAAATTCTACTGGCAAATCCATTTTAACATCATTTACCAACTGCTCGCCTGTTTTATTAAAGAAGTAGTTATCTGCTTGTTGTGCATATGTTTTACAAAGGTCATCTTTTGCTACTTGCTTAAATTCTGCCTCTGTCTTTATGTCTTTATCTTTGTAAGCACGCTTAAAGAACTCCTCATTCATTTCTGCCATATTCATTCTCTGAATGCTGTGTATTGTATAAATACAATCAGAGGCAAAATCTTTACACTCCTCTGCAGTCTTGTGCAAAACAGTAGCAAGTTGATTGATTTCCTTAAAGGCTTTGTGTGGCTTGAAAGTTATTTTAGAGTCTTTTTTCTTGCCTATGAACTTATCTTTTATGGTCTTTAATGCTATGCGGTCAACAAATATTGTTGCGTCTGTATCCACTCCTCCTTCTTTCTTTTCACCATTTTCGTCCAACTCTTCCAAATGTCCGTAAAGCATATCCTTTTCGGCTACAACCTCTGGAGCCTCAATCTTACCATAACGCATACGTATATCTTCAACAAACTTATCTAAAGTTTCCTCTGTAGGCTCTATTTCATAAAGAGTGGTTTTTTCTTTCTCAAGATTTACGGTAAATTCGGGCTGAGTGGCAAGGTCAAAATAAAAAGTAAAAGAAGTATCTTTTTCCCAATCAGCCTTAGGTGTCTTTTCGTTATTAGCCAAAGGTGAGCCTAAAACTTTTATTTTGTTATCAAAAATATACTTGTAAAGAGTATCTGACATCAAATGCTCTATTTCTTGTGCTTTTACAGGAGTTTCATACATTTTTCTAACCATAGACATAGGAACTTGTCCAGGACGAAATCCCGGCATATTCACTTTTTTCCTTTGGTCTTTAAGTTGTTTATCTACCGCCTCACGATAATCTTTTTCTTCTAACTCTATTTTTAAAGAGAAGGTCAAATCTCCTGTCTTTTCTTGACTTACATTCATTTTAATTCAAAAATTTATCTGTTTATTAAAAAATATCTTACCCTACTTTATACGGAATATTAGTCTAACTTGCCGCAAAATATAAAGATTTGCAAAAATACAAATAATTATTTGTCTAACAAAAAAATTTACATTTACTATCTTTATAAAACAAATAATATACGTGATTTAAGAGCATTTTCTTAAAATAAAAATAATTAAACAAAGTGGCAAAAGTTATTGCTTTATTTTGTTCTTTTGCCACTTTTGTTTGATTGAAAAAAATATTATAGTCTCTTGTCAGCAACTTCTCTTCCTGCTCTCAAAGCCTTGATATTTGCCTCAACAATGGCTTCTCCTTTGCGAGAGAAATTTTGCCTAACCGCATCCTCTAATTTAGACAAATCTATTTTAAGATACTTGCTCGCCGCTCCAAGAACAACCATATTAGTTCCTTTAGGGTTATTAACATCCTTTGCTATCTGGTCAGCATCAAAAATAATGTGGTTAGGAAATTTTTCTATCTCCTTTATTATTGTTTCCATATCTGGATAGTTAGGAATGTTGACAAAAGGATTTTGATTAGTAATTATCCAACCTGTTTTTTTGTTAAGAAAATTAACATATCTCAAAGCCTCCATAGGCTCTACAGAAAGTATTACATCACATTCTCCCTCAGGAATAAGGTCAGAGGCTATAGGCTGGTCGCTTAGTCTTAGGTGAGATTGAACATCTCCTCCTCTTTGACTCATACCATGGGTTTCTGCTTGTTTCATATACAAACCCATCTCTAAGGCTGCTTTTGAAATAATGGCTGCACTACTCAATGCTCCCATACCACCAACTCCACACAATATTATATCTGTTTTCATTTTTCTTACAATTTTATTTTTCTTAAACAACTTACAAGCAAATTATTTACCCTCATTTGCTTTTTGCATTCTACGTTTCTTTTGACCCCAAACTATACAATCTCTTCTTGGAATAATAACGCTAACACCTTGATAAGCAATTTCTTCTTTCATTATTTCAACGTTTTCTTTGTGATTTTTTGCTAAAGGAGAAATAACTCTTATATGCTCTTTCTCTACTCCTAATCCCATACAAATATTTTCTATTTTGCCAGTGGCAGAAGATTTTTGAGCACCTGTCATAGCTGTAATATCGTTGTCCAAAATAATAACAGTTACAGGAACTTTATCGTTGCAACAATCCAAAAGACCTGTCATACCACTGTGAGTAAAAGTAGAATCACCTATAACTGCAACAGTAGGTTTTAAATCTGCCTCTTGAGCACCCTTTGCCATAGTTATAGAAGCACCCATATCAACTGTTGTGTATATACTTTCAAATGGTGGCAATGCACCTAAGGTATAACAACCTATATCAGAGAATACTCTTGAACCACCAAAATCTTTCATTGCCTCATTAAGAGCAAGATAAGAATCTCTATGAGGACAACCATCGCAAAGTTTAGGAGGTCTTGGAGCCACCAAAGAAGGTATTTCAAAACCTTCACTAACTTCCAAACCTAAGGCTCTTCCAACAGAATTAGGAGAAAGTTCTCCATCTCTTTGAATAGTTCCGTCAAGTCTTCCGTGAATTGGTTTGGAAATTTTTAAAAGTCCTTTTATAAGTCTTTCGTATATAGGTTGTCCTTCTTCTATTACAAGAAGTTCTTCGCTCTCTGTGTATAATTTATTAAGTAGTTGTTCTGGCATAGGATATTGAGAAACTTTCAATACAGAATAAGGACATTCTTTTCCTTTGAAGTTCTCCATTAGGTAGTTATACGCCAAACCACAAGCAACTATACCAAGTTTTTTATCTTTTCCTTCATAAAAATGATTAAACTCCGAACTCTCACTTTCTTGTAGGAAAGATTCTTGTTTTTTTATCAAAGTCTTGTAATGGCGTTTTGCATTAACGGGCAAAAGAATATATTGTCTTTTGTCTTGTGGAAGGGTAAGGGTATTTTGTTGTTTTACTATGTTTCTTCTTTCCACAGCGGCACGAGAGTGAGCCAAACGAGTCGTAACTCTAATCATCACTGGAATATGGTATTTTTCTGAAATATCAAAAGCATAATGTACCATATTGTAAGCCTCCTGTTGATTGCTTGGCTCTAAGCAAGGAATCATAGCAAAATCTGCATATTGGCGAGAGTCTTGTTCGTCTTGTGAAGAGTGCATACTTGGGTCATCTGCTGCTATGTAGATAAGTCCGCCGTTTGCTCCTGTTATTGCAGAGTTCATAAATGGGTCTGCCGCAACATTCATTCCCACATGTTTGCAACAAAACATAGCACGTTTGCCTGCGTATGACATACCTATAGCCGCCTCCATAGCGGTTTTTTCGTTTGCTGCCCAATTGCTTCTAATACCTAAATCTCTTGCTTGTTTGGAATCTTGTATATATTCTGTTATTTCCGTGGAAGGTGTTCCCGGATAGGCAAAGACACCAGACAAACCTGCATCAATAGCAGCCTGTGCAATAGCCTCATCGCCTAATAAAAGTAATTTATCCATAATAATGTATATATTTTTTATTGTGTAATTGCTCCCTACTCTATATGAAACGCAAAATTATAAATATTTTTTTATATTAGCAAATGAAAACAAAACTATCTTTCTATATATTCTTTAAATAAAGACTCATTTCCTCTTGTATTTGTCTTGCTTTTTCTTTTGCAACCTTATCAAAATCTTCACTCGTATCCGCAAAAATAATACCACGAGAAGAATTTACCAAAAGACCACAATCCTTATTCAGACCATATTTACAAACCTCTTTCAAAGAGCCACCTTGTGCACCAACACCGGGTACTAAAAGAAAATGCTCTGGTGCTATTTTACGAATATCTGTAAATTTTTCTGCCTTAGTGGCACCACAAACAAACATCAAATTCTCTTTTGAGGTATTCCATTGCTGAGAAACGGAAAGTACTCTTTCAAAAAGGGCAGTGCCATTTCTGTCCTCTATATATTGAAAATCAGAGGCTCCTTCATTGCTTGTAAGAGCCAAAAGAATAACCCACTTGTTAGGAAAATCCAAAAAAGGCATAACAGAGTCTTTTCCCATATAAGGTGCTATGGTTATGGCATCAAAATCAAAATCTCCTTCCTTTGAAAACATAGCCTTTGCATATTGTTTTGAAGTATTTCCTATATCTCCTCTTTTTGCATCAGCAATCATAAAACATTCTTGTCTTTTATTTGCCAAATACTCTATTGTCTTTTTTAGAGAAATAAGCCCCTTTATGCCATTACTTTCATAAAAAGCAAGATTTGGTTTGTATGCAACAGCAAAAGGAAGAGTAGCCTCTATAATACTCTTATTGAATTCAAAAACAGGGTCTTCTTCTTTAAGCAGGTGTTGTGGTATTTTTGTTATATCGCTATCCAATCCTACACAAAGAAAACTTTGTTTTTTGTTTATCAAATTTATTAATTCTTGTCTGTTCATTGTTTATATAAGTTGTAAAAATTTGTTATACAATTCTTGTTTTACTTTTTCTATACCTACTTTTCTATTTAATTCTTTTTCCATACTTGTAACTCCTTTATCCACAAAGCC
>JAUNWC010000082.1 GCA_030540495.1 Bacteroidota bacterium | reverse complement strand
ATAGGAAAGCGAACAACCGTACGTAATTTCTCTGGAGCGCAACGTCTTGGGTCGCTAAGATATATCTCGTGGTGATGTCTTGTGTTTGTTATATCTGTTGCATACCCTTGTGCTTGCATATAATCTTTCATTTTCTCTATGGTTTGTTCCTCTGAGTCATATGGTCCTATATGCATACATTGAACACAAATTCCTTCCTCTATAGTCAAAAATTCAGCCATAGAATAATCCACTCCTTTCTTTTTACTTGCCGTATCTATTGCCCACAAAAAATCCTCTTTGCTAATAAAGTTTGGCAACCTTATAACAGATATCCATTGAAAATTGTCTTTGTCGCTGTAATCAAAGGTTTCTGCACCCTTCTGCCACCAAAAACCCTCTAAAGGAGGCACAACATATGGTTGATAATCTTTGATTTTATAATCGGTCTTATAACTCATTTTCAATGTAAAGGCAAGTGCATAAAGAATGCTTATAGATTGTTTATATGCTCCACCCTCAACATTTGGGTTGCCTTCTCCTCTAACAGCAATATAATTAGCCTTAGGCACCTTTACTATAGAAGGCTTACGAGGAGGCAAGTAAAACTCTTTGTATTCTTTTTTGAAATCAAAATTTGTCATAATAGCACTTTATCTAATTGTTTGTAAGAAAACGAGAATTGTTGTTTTTTATTGTATTATAGGTTGAGATAGGTTAACATAGTTTGTAATAGGAGACTTTATAAGCGTATAACAAAAAATAATGACTTTACCCTCCTATTATAACCTACCCCAACCTATCTCAACCTATAATAACTTATGAAAAACTATAAAATTACACTTCCCAAGTTTCTCCTGAGTTCAGCAATTCATCAACATTATGGACAAAGCCATGTTGTTTTTGTTCTTCTTCTTGTGCTTCAAACATTTGATTATATGTTGGTTTCTGCACCGCACGAATAACTCCAAAAACCATAGGAAACTCTGGCGGACGCATACGAGCAAGCATATGGTGAATACCTGTATCCTCAGTTGTTTCATCGTGAATCATAATATCTTTTTCTGTTATGCCTTCACCTATTTTTACAACTTTTAGACTTCTGCCTATCATAACCAAACCTTTGTCTCTGTTTTTTCCAAAAATCATAGGTTTGCCATGCTCTACCCATAGTTGTCTGTCTTCCCTTGTTTCTTTATCTGTAACATCTGCATGTGTTCCGTTATTGAATATCACACAGTTTTGCAAAACTTCTACAACTGCCGTTCCATCATGTGCAGCCATACGCTCACAAACTTTTTGCAAAGAAACACTTTGAGAATCTATGGCACGAGCAAAGAAAGTTCCTCTAACTCCAAGCACAAGTTCTCCCGGATTAAGTTGATAGTCCAAAACCCCAAAAGGAGAAGTCTTTGTTACCTGTCCCTGTTTGGTTGTAGGAGAATATTGTCCTTTTGTCAAACCATATATTCTATTGTTAAACATTATCAGATTAACGTCCATATTCCTACGAATAAGGTGCATAAAATGGTTGCCTCCTATGGCGGTAGAGTCGCCATCTCCCGTTGTTATCCAAACAGAAAGATTGGGATTTGCCATTTTTACTCCTGTGGCTATAGCAGCAGGTCTTCCGTGTATGCCATGAAATCCATAAGAATTTACATAGTAAGGAAAACGTGAAGAGCATCCTATACCAGAAACTATACAATAGTCTTCTTTTCTATAATTTATTTTTGGAAAAACATTATGAACGGCTGCAAGTATGGCGTGGTCACCACAACCTGGACACCACTTAACCATTTGATTAGAAGCAAAATCTGCCTTTGTAAGTGTTACATTAGAATGTTCCATTATCTTTCCTCCTCGTTAATTAGTTTATTAAACTCTGTTTTCAATTCAGCAACCTCAAAAGGCAAGCCCTGTACCTTATTGTATTGATAGAACATAATGCCTTGAAACTTCATTCTCAAATAATTGACAAACTGTCCCATATTTAATTCACAGACAATTATTTTCTTGTATTTTCTTAAAATTTCCTCTGTGTTTTTAGGTAAAGGCGAAATATAATTAAAATGAGTGTATGCTATTTTTTTACCTTCTTGCAAAAGTTCATCAACTGCTGTTTTTAAGGCTCCGTGTGTTCCTCCCCAACCTACTACAAGCACATCTGCATCCTTATCTCCTTCTACCTCTTGCAAAGGAAGACGCTCGGCAAGTCTATCAACTTTTTCTTGACGGAAATGCACCATTTTTTCGTGGTTAAGGTTATCGGTGGAAACTTCTCCTTTGCCATCTGTCTTTTCCAATCCTCCTATACGGTGTCTTAGCCCGTCCATGCCCGGAATAGCCCACTGACGAACAAGAGTTTTAGCATCCCTTCTGTATGGTTGATAATCTGGATCGTTTGGTTTGGCAAAAGGAGGGTGTATCTCAGGGTAATCGCTCATTTTTGGTATCCTAAACAACTGAGAGCCATTGCCAAGATAAGCATCCGAAAGAAATATTACCGGAGTCATTGTTTCCAACGAAAGTTTAGCCGCTTGAAAAGCCCAATAAAAACAATTTGCCGAAGTACTTGGAGCAATAACCAAACAAGGTGCTTCTCCATTTCTGCCAAATAAGGCTTGATTCAAATCAGATTGCTCTGTTTTGGTAGGCAAACCTGTGGAAGGACCTCCTCTTTGTACGTCTATAACCACCAAAGGCAATTCTGTCATAACAGCCAAGCCCAAAGCCTCACTCTTTAAGGACAAACCAGGACCAGAAGTAGAAGTACAAGCCAAAGCACCTGCAAAAGAGGCTCCAATAGCCGAGCATATGCCTGCTATTTCATCCTCTGCTTGAAATACTCTTGCACCAAGCGATTTTCTCTTAGCCAACTCCACCATAATATCCGTTGCCGGAGTTATAGGATAAGAACCAAGGAAAAGATTCAAACGAGCCTTTTCTGCCGCTGCCAACAAACCCCAAGCCGTTGCTACATTGCCCGTAATGTTACGATATTTGCCCTTTGGCATATCTGAGGCATTTACTTGTAATCTTTGCAAAGGAACTTCTTGTACATCAATATTTTCACAATAGTTATATCCTGCTCTTATTACTTTTTCATTGGCTTTTATTACCTCAGGTTTGTTCTTAAACTTAGTTTGCAAGTATTCATCTGCATGCGTTGTTTGTTTGCCAAAAATAAAAAATATCATACCTAAGGCAAACATATTTCTACATTTCAATGCACTTTTTCTATCTGGAAATATATCCTTCACAGACTCCAAAGTCAAAGTTGTTATAGGAGCCTTAACTAAGTTATAAGAGGAAAATTCATCCGTATCCAATGGATTTTGCTCATATCCTGCTTTTTGTACAGCGTCATCTGTAAAAGTATCTGCATCAACAATGATAGTTGCTCCCTTTACTGCCCACTTTAAATTTGATTTCAAGGAGGCAGGATTCATACAAACCAAAACATCCGCCTTATCACCTGAGGAATAAATATTTTTTCCTATATGCACCTGAAACCCCGAAACTCCCACAACAGTATTGTGAGGAGCCCTTATTTCCGCCGGATAGTCGGGAAATGTTGCTATATCATTGCCATCCAACGCCGAAGTATCAGAGAACAAAGTTCCCGAAAGTTGCATTCCATCTCCGCTGTCACCTGCAAATCTTACAACGGCATCGTCCTTCTTTATAAATTCTTTCATTATCAAAATAATTTTCTTTCCTTTTATTATTGTCTAATAAATATAGGTTTGCAAAATTAGTAAATTTATTATATATAACACTCTTATATTCTTGCTATTCTTATAAAAAACCTAAAAAACGCTGACAAGAGAGCTTTAATCTTTTTGGGATTAAAGCCCTCTAAGTCAAAAACGTTCAATAAAAAACAAATTTTTACAAAGATTTTATATATTCGTCTATACTTTTTGCTGCAACCTTACCTGCACCCATAGCAAGAATAACTGTAGCCGCTCCGCTAACAATATCTCCTCCGGCAAATACACCCGGACGAGAAGTTGCTTGTTTTTCATCTGCTACAATGTTTCCTCTCTTGTTGGTTTCAAGGTTATCTGTAGTGGAGGTTATCAATTTATTGGCATCAGTACCAAGTGCCATAATAACGCAATCGCACTCTATCTCAAACTCCGAGCCTTTCTTTTCCACAGGTCTTCTTCTGCCACTTTCGTCTGGCTCTCCAAGTTCCATCTCTATGCACTTAAGTCCTTTTACCCATCCGTTTTCATCAGCAAGAACCTCCACAGGATTGGTAAGTGTTTGGAAATGTATTCCTTCCTCTACGGCATGATGTACTTCCTCTTTTCTTGCAGGCATTTCCTCCAAAGTACGTCTATAAACCACAGTAACATCAGAGCCCAAACGTTTAGCACTTCTTGCTCCGTCCATAGCCACATTGCCACCACCTACAACAACAGTTTTTTTGCCAACAAATACAGGAGTTTCATAATCTGAACGATAAGCCTTCATTAGATTAACTCTTGTAAGAAATTCATTAGCAGAAACAACTCCGTTTAGATTTATTCCCTCTATGTTCATAAACTTAGGAGTACCTGCACCAGAGGCAATATAAACGGCCTTGTATCCCATATCAAACAAATCGTCAATGGTTACACTCTTACCTATAAGCACATCGCACTTTATTTCTACTCCAAGTTTGGTTACCTCTTCTATTTCTTTTTCTACAACCTTTGATTTTGGCAAACGGAATTCAGGAATACCATAGGACAAAACTCCTCCACTTCTATGCAAAGCCTCAAAAATAGTAACCTCATATCCCATTTTTGCCAAATCACTTGAACAAGCCAAAGAAGAAGGACCCGAACCAACAACTGCTATTTTTATTCCGTTTTTCTTTATCTCTACTTTTTCGGTTACATTGTTTTCTCTTGCCCAATCGGCTACATATCTTTCCAACTTGCCTATTGCCACAGGGTCGTTCTTTTTGCCCATTATACAAGAGCCTTCACACTGACTCTCTTGCGGACAAACTCTACCACAAATAGCAGGCAAAGTAGAACTTTCGTGTATAATTTTTATTGCCTCAGCATTGTTGCCTTCTTTTACCTGATGAATAAAAGCAGGGATATCAATATTAACAGGACAAGCCTTAACACACAAAGGATTTTTACAATTCAAACAACGCGAAGCCTCCATTTTTGCCTCTTGGTCGTTGTATCCATAGCACACCTCCTCAAAATTTTTGTTTCTTACCTCAGGGTCTTGTTCTCTTACAGGAACTCTTTTCTTTTTATCAAACTCTGCCAAAGATTGCTCCACAGCAGCGGTTAAATTACATTTATGTTCCTCTGTATTAAAGGCTATTTTGTGAGGAGGAAACATTCTTTGACGTTTCATTGCCTCGTCAAAATCTACTTTATGTCCGTCAAACTCAGGTCCGTCTATACAAGCAAATTTCATCTCTCCACCTACACTTACTCTACAGGCTCCACACATACCCGTACCATCTACCATTAGAGAGTTAAGAGAAACTATTGTTTTGATGCCAAGTTTTTGAGTCATCAAACAAACAAATTTCATCATAATCATAGGTCCTATGGCTACGCACAAATCATAGTGTTTGCCTTTATTTACCACAAGGTCTTCCAAACAGTTGGTAACCATACCATGAAAACCATAGGAACCGTCATCTGTACAAACATACAAATTATCGCTCACCGCCTCCATTTCTTTTTCGTAAATAAGGGTAGAATGAGATTTTGTACCTATGATAACATCGTGTTTGATACCATTTTCATATGCCCATTTTGCTTGTGGATATACCGGAGCGGTACCCAAACCTCCTGCTATGAAAACTACATTTTTGTCTTTTAATTCGTCTATTTGTTCAAGCATTTCACTTGCATTGCCCAAAGGTCCTGCCACATCTCTAAGATATTCTCCTGCTTGTTTTTGACAAAGTTTTTTGGAACCATCTCCAACTATTTGAATAACCAAGGTTATGGTTTCTTCTTTGCGGTCAAAATCACAAATAGTAAAAGGAAGTCTTTCGTCTTTTTCATCCTCCACTACAATAACAAATTGTCCTGGCTCACATTTTTTTGCCACGTTAGGTGCTTTGACCTTTAAGAGTACTATATTTTCTGTTAGTTGCTCTCTCTGTAAAATCTTAAACATTTATATTTTTTTTAAGGTTAATTTCTGTTCCTTATATCCTTTTTGTTTCTTGGTTAATATTCCATAAAAACAGATATATCAGCCAAAAAATATTGGTTGCGAAATTACAAAAAAATAACAATATGGTATAATTTCAATAAAAAATTACAAATAAAACAACCTTTGCATCATATAATAATGTATAAGGCTATTGTTCTTTTTGCAAATCTTGGTCGGAAAGATTAAGTTCCATCTTAAATTTAATAAGGTATGGACGTTTTAGGAATAAAAGTAACAACAAAACAATAGGTAGAATAAGCGACTCTGCACTACCAACAAAAAATATGGACATACAAGCAAACAATACCAAAAGAATATAAAGGAGGTAAAGGTTTTGGTTTAACTTCTTATAGGCAAGCAGTTTGTTTTTAAAATCTTTTAAGACAATGTTTTTCAACCTACTTTTGTAGTTCTTGCTAAGAAACAAAGCCAATACAAGCACTATCACTTGTATTGCATACATATAATGAATGGAAGCCTGCCCTACCTTACCCAAAGGAGAAAATGCATACAAAACAGATACTATTACCAATAATACACTTATTATCAAAGAAATATTCCAAACAAAACGCAAATCGCTTAAATATCTTTTTACCATAAAGACTATAATTTTTATTATATAACGCAAATTCTCTTTTTTTATTTTCTTTATATATTTATAGGTTGTTATAGATTTTGATAGGTTAAGATAAGTTGGAGGCA
>JAUNWC010000081.1 GCA_030540495.1 Bacteroidota bacterium | reverse complement strand
GGTACGACAAAGGTAGTCGTTTTTATTGCCAAAAAAAATGAGAATGGAGAAATAGAAATAATAGGTAGAGGCAAAACTGTTTCCACTGGTGTAATCAATGGAGATGTTACAGTAATAACTTCCACTGCCCAAAGCATTCGTCAGGCCGTAGAACAAGCAGAGAGGGAAAGCGGTTATAGGGTAGAAGAGGTATTTGTAGGAGTTGCCGGATATAATATTCAAACACAAAGACACCGTTCCACAAGAATAATAGAGGAGGATAATCATATTATTACCAATGAGGATGTTCAAGATATGATAAATGAATTGTATAATATAAACCTTCCTCATGGTAAGCAAATAGTGGATATTGTTCCTCAAAATTATAGTGTGGATGGAACTACGGATATACTTGACCCTGTGGGTAGAATAGGAAAGAGTGTAGAGTGTAATTATAACCTTATTAGTGCGGATGTAAATAATATCAACAACATTACCCGAAGTGTGGAAATGGCTGGCTATAAGGTAAAAAATCTTATTCTCCAACCCATAGCAAGTTCCGAAGCGGCAATAGATGATATGGAAAAAAATGGAGGAGTTTGTCTTGTGGATATAGGTGGAGGTACTACAGATGTGGCTATATATCACGAGGGCATATTGAGATTTACTTCGGTTATACAACTTGCGGGCAATGCGATAACAAACGATATCAAAGAAGGTTGCAATATTCTTAAACCTCAAGCCGAGGCACTTAAAATAAAATATGGTAGTTGTCTTCCAGATTCCAAAGAGGAAAATGATATAATTAGTATTCCGGGCTTTAGAGGACAAGATAACAAACAAATACAAGTTATTACCCTATCCAGAATAATCAATGAAAGAGTAAAAATGATATTGGAATTGGTACATTATGATATAAAGACTTCGGGCTATGAGCAGAAACTAATTGCCGGTATAGTACTTACAGGAGGTGGAGCAATGATAAAAAATATTGTAAACCTTACAGAATATCTAACAGGAATACCTACTCGTATAGGAGAGTCGGACTCTAATATAGCTAAAATTTCTGACCAAAACAGTGATATAAGACACCCTATGTATGCAACAGGAGTAGGTCTTGTAATAAAGGGATTTGAATACTATGAGGAAAATGATTGTTTTGTTGAAGAAGAAATAAAAGAAACTGAAAATCAGAAAGAAGAATCAGAACCAAAGGAAGAAAAACATAAGAAAAAAAATACTAAGGAAAATAATAAAGAAAAAGGATTGCTTTCAAAAATTCGTAAAGTATTGGATGGCATTCTTAGCAATGGAGTCCAGTGAGAAATTTTGCCACTTGTTTATTAACAAAACACTGTTTAAAATAAATTAAAATAATAAGTATAGTAAGTAATATATAAATTGTAATTTTACATTTTAGAAAACTATTGTTTATAAGTATTTATAGTTTTTCATAAAGGGTAATAAAAAAGCGAAAGAAAGATGGATAATAATATATTAGATATTCAAGCAACTTCAGAAGAACCTTCTTACATAAAAATCATAGGCGTTGGCGGAGCAGGAACTAACGCTGTAAATCATATGTATAACAACAAAATAACTGGAGTTGAGTTTATTGTTTGCAATACAGATAGACAAAGTTTAGAAAAGTCCCCTGTGCCCAATAAAATACAATTAGGCAGAGGCTTGGGGGCAGGCAACAATCCAGAAAGAGCCAAAGTAGTAGCCCAAGCAGCCAAAGAAGAGATAAAACAAGCCTTAACAGATGATACTCGTATGCTGTTTATTGCGGCAGGTATGGGAGGAGGCACCGGTACGGGAGCCAGCCCTGTTATTGCAAGTATTGCCAAGGAGATAGAATTGCCTTCTGATGAGACTTTGGAAGGAGAAGAAAAAGATGAAATATTGGTTGTTGCCATAGTAACAATTCCTTTTGCTTTTGAGGGTAGAAGAAGAAGAGAACAAGCCATTGCCGGTATAGAAGAACTTAAGCAATATGTAGATTCTATGATAATAGTCAATACCGACAAACTAAAAGAAAGAGGCAAAATGAATATGAAGGCTTCTTTTGCTTTGGCAGATGATATATTATTGACGGCAGCAAAGGGAGTTTCTGAAATGATGACGGCTAATGAATCTTATATACATGTGGATTTCAAAGACGTTCAATCTGTTATGAAACACTCGGGCGTTGCTCTTATGGGTAGCGGAGAAGGAGATGGAGAAGACAGAGCCTATAAGGCAATAGAGGCAGCCACGACTTGTGATTTGTTAAATAACAATGATTTATCTCAAACAAAAAATATACTTATGTATCTTGCTTGCTCTTCTGACCCAGAACTTGAGATTAACAATGAAGAGGTAGAGGTAATAACAGATTATTTGCAAAGTATAACAAATCCAGAGGTCAATGTTATTTGGGGATATGGTTATGACGATACATTGGAGGGCAAAGTTGCTGTTACAATAGTAGCCACAGGTTTTGAGTCAAAAGAAATATACAGCCCAATAGAAAGAGGTAATGCTGTTGCAAGACCTAAGGCAATAGAGCAAAAACCGGTTGTAGAGACTCCTCGTTTTTCTCCAATACCAAACTCTGCCCCAACTTCTAACCCTATAGGAAACATTACGCGACCAACTACTCCAATCACTATAAATGAAAATACAACACAACCTACTACCCCAAACCCTGTTGTAGGGAATAACACAGGAGTACAAAATTTTGCTACTCCAGGTAGGACAATAGGAGAATTGCGGACTGATGGAACTATAATAGATTATTCTCAAAACAAACCTCAAGAGGAGAAAAAACATCCTTTGGAGCCTTTTATGGAGAATGTGAGAAATGAGCAATCTGTTCCTCAAAATAATAACTCCAACTTGGAGCAAACTCAGGCATATGATTCTCAAGGCTCCACTACAACAATAAGTATTCAGCCAGAAGCACCTAAAAACAAAAAGAGTCTAAATGATATAATACAAGGAGATAAAACCGTTAATGATGCAACGCATTGGGAAAGAGTGAGGATTATGAGGGAAATGTTATGCACAAGAGAGGGAGTTAAGCAAATAACAAATATGCATTCTGTTGATGCTAATATAGATGATTCTTTTGCTACCAACAATCAAACACCAGATAGATTGGCTATCAATAGCAATGGTAATTTGGTCAAGATGGAAAACCCTGTTTTGGATGGACCTGTAGATTAATTGTTGTAAAATAAACAAGAAGTTGTTATGAAATCATTGAAGTTAATTGTATTGTCCTTTGTTTTGCTGTCTTTGTTTGTTTCTTGCTCCAAAGGAGAAAAGAAAGTGTTAAAAACGTATTCTGATGGCAAGCCAGAACTTGTCGCCTACTACAAGCAAGGCAAAAAGGTTTATCAAGAACGTTACTATCAAAATGGTAAGATTAGGAGCAAAGGACCTTTTAATGATACCATAGCAACAGGGGAGTGGAAGTTTTATTTTGATGATGGGAAAATGTTTGCCCAAGCCGATTTTACCAAATTACGAAGCGGAGAGCAATGGCAAATATATAACAATTCTGAAAAAATAGTTGATAAAACAGATTCCATCCTTACTATGTCTTTCTCTCCTGAAGGTACTCTTGTGGATATATCAGTAAAGAAAGATAAGAACTCCAATGCCGCTGTTTATTATAGATTTTTCAACTCCTTTAGACCTATGATAAGGTATAACCTTGTGGGCAATGTTTTTCAAGGACAAGCCTTATCTTGGTACGAAAATGGCAACATAAACTCAGAGGCTTTCTATGTGGATGGTATGAGAGACAGTACCTATGTAGTTTATGCTGAAAATGGTCAAGTGATGACAAGAGGCAAATACAAAAAAGATGTTAAGGTTGGGAAATGGGAATTCTTTAATAGTGAGGGCAAACCTTTGGGAGTAGAAATCTATGACCTGGATGGTACTCTTTTGAAAGAAAGCAACACCATGGGACTAAAATTTTCTCACAGAAAGAAGTCAGATAGCACAGATTCCAAACAATAACTTGTTTTATGCAAGGGCAAAAACTCAAATTCTTTTCTCTCTGTCTGTTTCTTATACTATCTTTTGGAGCAAAGACTCAGAATTTTGTAGAGGTACAAACAGAGAGAAAAGGAGATGTTGAGGTGTATCATATTGCAAAAATGGATTTGCTTATTGAAAATGGGAATTTATCTTTGCAAACCACCGATAAAACACCCTCATTTTTGCAACAAATAAATATATGCAAAGAAAAGAGTACTTGCAAACTGTTATATAATAACAAGTTAAAAGAAGGTTTTCTTTTTGTAGAGCCGAGCAAAGAAATAAAGGAAGGTTGTAATGTCTATCATATAAAAAACAAGAGTATAATATCTTTGGGGTATTTGTCTTTTGCTGCATATACCTCAGAAAATGGAGAAAGAATGAACTATAATAGCATTTTACCTTATATTTCTGTTATTCGCTCAGATAAAAGAACGTTGTTATTTTTCAATACTCCTATTGTGGTTTTCTTTCCTAATAGCACAAAAGAACAAATTCTTGAGAGCAAAAATTTTTATCATACCTTAGAGAATAACACCTTTGTTTTACAAAACTACAAATAAAAGTCAGCCTCAGGCACAGCCTAAGGCTGACCTATAAGGGCAGAGTCATTACCTATTGTCATACGCTTAAGCGTCTTATAAAACAGGCTGAGCCTGTAACCTATTACAACCTATGCTAACCTATAAGAAAGAAATTTATGAAATTTGGGAGAAATCTGTTATTGGGTGAGTTGTTTCCAAGTACTTTCTTAGCAATTCGTTGTCTTTATGGGTAAAAGTTGGGTCTTTTTCAAAAACAATATTTGCAAAATCTCTACTACGTCTTACTATGGGTTCGTCTTTTATTATATCCGCTATTTTCAATTCCAAAACTCCGCTTTGCTCCGTACCTGCAATATTGCCTGGTCCTCGCATTTTCAAATCCTCCGTTGCCAAAACAAAGCCATCATTGGTTTGACACATTATTTCTATTTTGTGTTTTGCATCCTTAGATAAATTGTCCTTACTTCTTAGAATACAATAACTTTGCTCTGCTCCTCGTCCCACTCTGCCTCTTAGTTGATGTAACTGACTAAGTCCAAAACGCTCACTATTCTCTATTATCATAACCGTTGCGTTGCTAACATCCACCCCTACCTCAATAACCGTTGTGGCTACCATTATTTGTGTTTCTCCTTTTATAAAACGTTGCATTTCATAGTCTTTGGCATCCTCTTTCATTTGCCCATGCACTATGCTTATCTGATACTTTGGCTTAGGGAATTCTCTCTCCATACTATTGTAGCCATCCATCAAATCCTTTAGGTCCAAACTCTCATTTTCGTTTATCAAAGGATAAACAACATATATTTGTCTGCCCGCATCTATTTGTCTATGCATAAAAGCAAACATTTTTAATATATCTCTATCAAAAAGATGAATGGTTTTTACTGGTTTCCTGCCCGGAGGCAACTCATCTATTATGGAATAGTCCAAATCTCCGTATGCCGTCATTGCCAATGTTCTTGGTATGGGAGTAGCGGTCATAACCAAAATATGAGGAGGTTTTACTTTGTTTTTTCTCCACATACGACTTCTTTGCTCTACCCCAAATCTATGTTGCTCATCTATGACCACAAAGCCAAGATTCTTAAACACAACACTATCCTCCAAGATAGCATGAGTACCCACAAGTATATCTATACTACCCTCAGCAAGATTGGAAAGAATATTTTTTCTTGCTTTCCCCTTAATACTGCCTTGCAAAAGAGCCACATTTATATTCATCCCTCTAAGAAACTTTGAAATACTATTATAATGTTGCATGGCAAGTATTTCTGTGGGAGCCAAAATGGTTGCTTGAAAATCATTGTCCAAGGCTATAAGCATACACATCAAAGCAACCAAAGTTTTGCCCGAGCCAACATCTCCTTGCAAAAGCCTATTCATTTGATGCCCGCTTCTGGTATCGTTGCGAATTTCTTTTATAACTCTTTTTTGTGCATTGGTTAGGGTGAAAGGCAGATTTTTTGAGTAAAAATCATTGAAATACTTCCCAACCTTTTGAAAAACAAAACCATCGCTTTTGCTTAGCCTCCTGCCTTTTTCATACAAGTGACCTATTTGCAAAAGAAACAGTTCCTCAAATTTTAATCTATATCTTGCTTTGGCAAGTTGCTCTGTGGAAGAGGGGAAGTGTATTTCCCTAAGAGCCTTAGCCAAAGGCATCAACCTATTCAACTCTATGGCATATTCGGGCAAAGTTTCCTCTATCTTTTCATTTACTTCTACAAGCAGTGTTTTTATTAGTTTGCTTATCGTCTTAGAGGTTAGAAAGTTTTTTTTCATTCTCTCGGAAGTATGATACATGGGAGAGAATTTTTCCTTTATTGCCTCCTGCTCATAGACAAGAGCATCCTCTATTTCAGGGTGAATAAACGAATAAGTATTCTGAAACAAAGTAGGTTTGCCAAAAATTACATACTCTCTACCCCCTTGTATTTTCTTATCTATCCAATTCAGTCCCTTGAAAAAAACTATTTCAACCCTCCCTGTCTTGTCTTCAAAAATATAGACCAAGCGTTGATTTTTTGTTCCGCCTAATAGTTTTTTTTCTCTTATCTTGCCTTTTATTTGTATATATACATCCTCAGAAGATATTTGATTTATGGTTAGATACTGACTTTTATCCACATACCTAAAAGGAAAATAATATAATAAATCGTGCCAAGTACTAAGACCTAAATCTTTTTTTAGAATCAAGGCTCGCTTTTCTCCTACTCCTTTCAAAAAAGTTAAATCATAAAGCAATATATTATCTTCCATACTTTGTATATAAATATGTTGCAAAGATACAAATTTTTTGCAAGTTGCAGGCTTAGCCTGTTTTATAGGGCAA
>JAUNWC010000080.1 GCA_030540495.1 Bacteroidota bacterium | reverse complement strand
TAAAAGAGGAAAGAAAAAGAGAGAAAGAATCCTTGCTTTCCTCCCAAAAACTTGCTGAGCAAGAAATAGAGTTACAAAACAAAAAGCAACAAGAACTACAAGAGCAAGAACGCTTAGAAGAAAAAAACAGGCAAGAGCAGGAAGAACTCTTAGCCAAAGCACAAGAACAAACACAACAAGAGGTTGAAAAACAAGAACAAGCACAGCAAGAGGCAAATCTTTTGGAACAAGAAAGAATAAAACAAGAGCAAGAAAGGAAAGCAAAAGAGGAGGAGAAAAAGAAATTTGAAAGCCTTAGCACGATGGAGCAAATAATCTATCGTATGCAACATCCAGAAGAAGAAACAGTAACAGAAAAAATAACCGAAGCAGAAAACACCTATACACAGAGTTCAGACTCCAATTCTATTATTACTCTAACAGATAAGGAAAAAAAGAAGATAATTGCCTCAAAGGATAAGCAAGAGGGTAATATTTTTAAGCGTACGTATAGAAAAGTTTTTCCAAAGAAAGTGCCTCGTTCTTCTGTCTATGCTTCTTTGTACAAAGAAAAACCTCTTACGATTATGATAGCATATCCTTGGAATCGCTCTACCTATGATAAAGCAAGCGAAATGGCTTATACTGCATGTGTTAGAGAACTTTCTGAAAAAGGATACTATATCTTACCGGCTTTGTCTTTTATGGACGAATTAAAGAAAGATACAACCAAAAATACTCAATACCTAACAGCCGAGAGAATACAATCTTTTAAAGAAAAATACAACGTGGATGCCGTTCTTTTGACAACAATATATAGAGTAGAAAAACTTTGGTGGTCTACCAATATTAATGTTGTGGCGCACTATGATTTGATTTCTACTCAAAGTTTGGATACTTTGTTTGTAAGGCACGCTGATTTTAATTATGATAGTCCTATGCCTGTAAAAGAAAAAAATAACAAAAAACTACTCAATGACCCTGAGCAAATGTTGTATCTTGGATTGTTTGAAAGGATGCAAAAATATGTGTTTTTGGATTTACCAGCAGGACCTTATCATAAAGAACACGAAAAAGACAAAAATCGTAATTCTCAAAAGCAAGAAGTTAAGTATAAGGTTAATATAAAGCCAAGTTAATATTATGGCAAAGGAAAAGAGTGTATATATCTGTAACCATTGTGGTTATCAGTCTTCGTCTTATCTTGGCAAATGCCCAGAATGTGAGAGTTGGGGAAGTTTTGAACAGGTTGCTATAAGCAATAACTCTACTCAAAAAAAAACTACCAAAACCAATTCAAAATCTCAGCCCATACCTATACATCAAGTAATTTATAAACAAGAAAACAGAATAGATACTTTTGACAAGGAATTGAATAGAGTTTTGGGAGGTGGTTTGGTTTTGGGTTCTGTGGTTTTGATTGGTGGAGAACCGGGAATAGGAAAAAGTACCTTACTCTTGCAAACAGCCTTATCTTTAAATTCTTCCTCAGTTTTATATGTTTCGGGCGAGGAAAGCCCCGAACAGATAAAACTCAGACAAGTAAGAATGAATATAAATTCGGAAAAATGTTTGTTGTTATCGGAAAATAATGTAGAAAACATTATAGAAACGGCTCAAAATATAAATCCCTCGTTGCTTATAGTAGATTCCATTCAGACGCTTACAAGTTTGGAGGCAGAGAGTTTTGCTGGAAGTATAACACAAATACGCATCTGTGCCGATAAACTAATAGACTATGCCAAAAGTTGTAGAGTGCCTATTATTCTTGTTGGTCATATAACAAAAGACGGCTCTTTGGCAGGTCCTAAAATATTGGAGCATATGGTGGATACGGTTTTGCAATTTGAGGGAGACAAGAATTATGGTTATAGAATATTGCGCTCTATAAAAAATCGCTTTGGCTCCACAAATGAGATAGGTATATATGAGATGACTTCTTTTGGCTTAAAAGCGGTGGAAAACCCTTCTCAAATACTTATGACACAAAGAGATGAAAACCTTAGCGGAATTTCTACTTGTGCTACTATGGAGGGAAGACGTTCGCTTTTGATAGAAACACAGGCCTTAGTTTCTCCTTCTTATTATTCTTCGCCTCAAAGGGTTTCCAATGGTTTTGATATACGAAGGTTGAATATGCTTTTGGCTGTTTTGGAGAAAAAAGCAGGAGTAAAGGTTAGTAATAAAGACGTTTTTCTAAATATAGCGGGAGGAATAAAAGTCAGTGACCCTGCCATAGATATTTCTGTGGTTGCCTCCATACTTTCTTCTCATCAAGATGTATATATAGACAAACATTCTTGCTTTGCCGCTGAGGTGGGGCTATCGGGGGAAATACGCCCTGTTCCTTATATAGATAGACGAATAAAAGAGGCTGAAAATATGGGATTTAAGAAAATATATTTAAGCAAATACAATAAGGATGTTTTGGAAACAAATGTAAGAATAAAACCAGTGTATCTTGCAAATATCAGCGATTTGATAAATAACATTATGGTTTAAGGATATGAAAACTTTATTATACAAAACAAAAGGCACTTGTTCCAAATCAATAGAAGTGGAAGTAGAAAACGATGTGGTAGAAAAAGTGAGATTTGAGGGAGGATGTGATGGCAATACTAAGGGTGTAGCCTCTTTGGTAAAAGGAATGAAAGTAGAAGAGGTGATAAAAAGACTTAAAGGTATAGATTGCAAAGGAAAAGGTACGAGTTGCCCAGACCAATTATCCAAAGCCTTAGAGCAGATTCAAAACATCCATAGGGTGAGATAAGGTTCTATGTTATTTTGGGGCTTTTTTTACAAGTATTATTGCCACAATGCTAAACAGAAATAGAGGTATGGCTTCTCCGAGAATAGGAGGAAGATTGCCGTTCAGAGCAGAGGCTACCATAATTTTCATTAGCAAAATAAGAATAAAAGCCAATGCAATAGCAAGGGCAAGATTGGCTCCCATACCACCTCGTTTCTTTTTGCAAGAAAGCGTTACTCCAATAATTGTTAATATTATAAAAGCAATGGGGTTAAACAGTCGTTGATTTTTTTCTATTAAAAGACCTTGAACCAAGTTGCTACCTTTCATACGCTCGCGTTCTATGGCTTTGTTGAGTTCAAAATAATCCAATACATCCACCTTAAACAATTTATTATTGAAATCCAAAGGCTTTAGTCCATTGTTTATTCTCATAGTATTGCCTTTTGAGAGTTGCTCTTGTTTGCCGTCTATGGTCCTAAGAGTGTAGTTATACAATACCCAATCTTTTTTCACAGAGTCGTATCTTGCCTCATCGGCAGTAATTTTTTTTATTATAGAATTTTTATCAAAAGTTTCTTGGCTATAAAGGTAACCTACGTTGTTCTCGTTGTTGTAAGAAAGGACATAAACCTGTGTATTTTTGTTGGTTTGTATATGTATATTGGTTTGCATATTGGTATATTTGTTGCGGTAATATTTTCTTTCAAATTCATAGCGAACAACATTAAGTTGAGGAATAAGAAAGTTGGAAAGATATAACATAAACAAACCAACAAATATAGCCGAAACAATGTAAGGACGAAGCAACCTTTTGAAAGATATACCCGAGGCAAGTATGGCAACTATTTCTGAGCGAAGAGTGAGACGAGAGGTAACAAAAACTATGGAGATAAAAAAGAACAAGTGCCCAAATTGATTGGTAAAATAAGGCGCAAGGTTAAGATAATAGTCTATGAATACAGATTTTAAAGGAGCCTGCCTATCTATAAAATCATCTATCTTAAAACTCAAATCTATTATAATGATAACAAAGTCTATCAAAATAATGGATACAAAAAAAGTGGCAAGTACTTTTTTGATAATGTACCAATCTATTTTGTTTAGGAAATAAGATTTTCCGCTCATTGCTTTTAATCCCTTAATATATTGTTTTTGTTGTACTTATAAGTATTTATTAAAGTCGTGTTGCAAGTTTGACTACCATTTTGTTTTTCCACTCAAGAAAATCTCCTTGCAAAATATGTTCTCTTGCCATTCGCATAAGTTCCAAATAAAAAGCAAGGTTGTGTATGGAGGCTATTTCCAAAGCCAATAACTCTGAGGAAACAAAAAGATGTCTAAGATAAGCCTTAGTGTAAAGGCTATCAACCTTAGAAGTTCCATTAGGGTCTAAAGAAGAGAAGTCCTCTGCCCATTTTTTGTTTCTCATATTCATAGTTCCTTCCATAGTGAAAAGCATAGCATTTCTTCCATTGCGGGTAGGCATAACACAGTCAAACATATCTATTCCTAAGGCTATGCACTCCAAAAGATTTTGAGGCGTGCCTACTCCCATAAGATATCTTGGACGGTCTTTGGGCAAAATATCGGTGCAAATATCTGCAATTTCATACATTTTTTCGGTAGGCTCACCCACAGAAAGTCCTCCTATGGCGTAGCCCTCAGCATTGTATTGTATAACGTTTTCACAAGCCTTTTTTCTCAAATCTGTATACACACTGCCTTGCACTATAGGGAAAAGACTTTGAGGATAATCGTATATAGGTTCAGTAGAGGAAAATCTTTCAAAACAACGTTTAAGCCAAAGAGAAGTTATGTCCAAAGATTTTTTTGCATACGAGTATTCACAAGGATAAGGAGTACATTCGTCCAAAGCCATAATAATATCCGCTCCTATAAGCCTTTGAATGTCCATAACATTTTCGGGAGTAAAGTTATGCAAAGAGCCGTCTATATGTGAGCGAAACAAACACCCTTCCTCGCTTATCTTTCTTATTTTTCCAAGAGAATAAACCTGAAACCCACCACTATCTGTTAGCATAGGTTTGTTCCAAGAATTAAATTTCTGTATTCCTCCTGCTTTTCTTATTATATCCGTTCCTGGACGAAGATAAAGGTGGTAGGTGTTGCCAAGTATTATTTGAGCCTTTATATCATTAGTTAAAATATCTGCCCCAACGCCTTTGACACTACCCACAGTGCCTACAGGCATAAATATAGGTGTAAGTATTTCCCCGTGTGCAGTATTTATTTTGCCTGCACGTGCCTTGCAATCTTGTGATATATAGTTAATTTCAAAGTTCATGCCAAGTTTTTAACAATTTTTAGTAAAGAAAATTTTTTGCAAAAGTACTTATAAATAGTGAATAATGAATAAATTTGCATAAAAATATTTTTGACTATTTATGTTTGATTTTTTGAATTACGAGTTTTCTACTTTGACTTTATTTTTGGCTATTGTGGTGGGAATAATAGTGCTGTTTGAGTTATTACACTACATAATAATCTATGGCAAAATAGTTTTCTACAAGCCCAAAAATTCTTCTACTGATAACAATTTTCAGCCTAAGGGAGTAAGTGTTGTGGTAGTGGTAAATAACAACTTACAAGCATTGCAAGAGGATTTTATTATGATATTAGAGCAAGCCTATCCTTTGTTTGAAATAGTGGTAGTTAATGAAAATTCAAAAGATGATTCTGAATATGTTTTACATGTTTTGCAAAATAACTATCCTAATATGAAGGTTATAAACTTGGAGCAAAATGCGAACAAGTTTTCGGATAGAAAATTCTCTCTTTCTATAGGCATACGCTCAGCAAAATATGATACCATAATTTTAACAGATGTAACTTGTAAAATAAAGGATTTTAATTGGTTAAGCAGTTTATCTTTACCTTTTGTTGATAGTGATAAAAAAATACTTATTGGTTATAGTGCTATGGAGTACAAAAAAGGAATAGCCAATAGTTTAGCAAGGTATTATCATCTTAATTGGGCAATGAATTTTTTGGGCTATGGACTTATAGGTTTGCCTTTTTCGGCAGATAGTAACAATATGGCTTACAACAAAAAATTCTTTTTTGAGCAAGGAGGTTTCATTTCTCAATATACAAAAAAATGTAGGCAAGAGGATTATTTTCTTTCTCGTTATGCCAATAAGAAAAACACGCTTATAAACTTATCTCCTTCTTCCTTTGTCAATACACTTGGCATAGAGTCTTATTCTGATTTCAAACGTATTGCTTATTCAAAATATATTTCTCATAGAACTTTTTCTTTGCTTACTAAGTTGCGTTTGGCTCTTATGCCTTTGGCTACTTTGTTTTTATACTTGTTGTTAATAGGTCTGGTTGTTTTGGGTATGCCCTGGCAGTTTGTACTTGTACCTTTGGTAGTTAAGTGGGTGGTGCAAATAATATATTACAACAAATGTAGCAAAAAACTAAAAACCAAAATACCTTATTTAATATCTCCTTTGTTGGAGGTTTATTTCTTGTTTTTTAATTTCAATCTAAGATTAAAAAAACTTTTCTTCCGCAAAAAAGAATACAAAATAAAGTGGAAAAACTAATTTACAGCCACAGGCACAGGCACAGCCTGTTTTGTAATAGGTTAGCATAGGTTGGAGGCACAGCCTCCTATAAGTTAGCATAGGTTAAGATAAGTTAGCATAGGTTGTTATAGGTTAGCATAGGTTGTAATAAGTTTTTATAGGTTAGCATAGGTTGGAGGAGCCGTCGGCTCCTTATAGGTTTTGATAGGTTATAATAGGAGGGCAAATCCGTTTCTCTTTTTATACGCTTATGCGTCTTACAAAACAGCCTGTGGCTGTAACCTATGCTAACTTATCATAACCTATCCCAACCTACAAGGAGGCTGTGCCTCCAACTTATGCTAACTTATAGGAGCCAACGGCTCCAACCTATGCTAACCTATCCCAACCTATCATAACTTATGCTAACCTACAAAAACCTATCAAAACCTACCCCAAAAACAAAGAATCGGTTTACTGAGAATCAATCAGTTAGAAAAAAAATTTTTGCAAATGCTTGCACAGGTCAGATTTTCTTCGTAACTTTGTAAAAAGAAATAGCCTTATATAATTTTTCCTCATTTTTACCCTTGTAACTACTTGATAATCAGTAAGAACGAATCTTCGTTTT
>JAUNWC010000079.1 GCA_030540495.1 Bacteroidota bacterium | reverse complement strand
CATCCAAATATTTTTGCAAACTGATATAATCTTTGGGATAAGAAAAGAAAGCATAATTGTTAATAAACATATTTTCACACATTCCCTCTATCCAAAGATAGCAAGTCGTCTTATCAAAATCCTTTATATCTTTGTAAGCAATGGAGGCTATTTTCTTACTTTCATTTGCTTTTACTTTTGCTATGTCCTCTATATATTTGTAGTGAATTTGGTCTTTGTCGTCCAATATTTTTAGAGTGTATTCCATTTGTATATCTTCGTTTCTATCCGAGCAAACATATACAAAAATACTATCCTCTGAGGTATATTTATCAATAACAAATATTATTGGTTGATAACTTAACATAGCCGTATAATAAGTTGGTTTTGCCTCGCCTGAATAATCTATACAGCCCCAACCAACACAAGGGTATAACTCATTGTATTGCCAAAACAAAGTACCCATACAATAAGGTTTTGCTCTTCTATGGGTTTCTATGGTGAGTTTCATAGCCTCTTGTCCCAAAAGTTGAGTGTAATTTATATAATCTTCACTTGTTTTTACATTGTCACCAAACCATTGTTTTAACCTACTGTCTATAAGTTGAAAACCTCTGTCGTGCTTTTGATGTATGGCAAAACCTTCGTTGTCCTTGTTGTATGGCATAGAGCAGTATTCTAAGGCTGTATTTTGATTCATAGCACTTTGAAAACCATACTCGGACATAAATCTTGGAATTTTTCTTGTATAGGTTTCAAAGACAGAATCTCCCCACCATACTCCCCAATAATGACAATCGCCTATTTGACGACTTTCTCTATGCCCCCAACCATATTCCATAGGAGAAGAATGTATGTAATCTATACCTACCGCATACTCTTGCACCACTCTTGGCAAAAGACTTCTAAACAAAGTATCGTATTCTTTTACCGCAAGAATTGTATCTTTTACCATTTGTTTCCAGCCCCAATTGTGCCAGCCCTCCCATATTTCATTGTTGCCACAGAAGAGAGCCAAAGAAGGATGAGATACTATTCTTTGAACATTTTGAGAGGCTTCTTGCCTTACGTTTTCCAAAAAAACAGAATCTGCAGGGTATAACTCACAAGCAAAAGGAAAGTCTTGCCAAACCATAATGCCATATTTATCACAAAGATTATAAAATTCTTCGTCTCCATAGTTTGCTCCTCCCCATATTCTTAGCATATTCATATTTGCTTGATGAGCAAGAAGAATATCCTCCTTAGGAGTAACTGGACCGGTTATGTAGTTGGCTCCCTTGCAAAAAACCGCTCTGCCATTTATCTTAAAATAAAAACTCTCTCCTCTTATAAAATCGTCTTCACCTTCTTTTTTTTCCAAATTAGGAATAAGGTCTTTTTCTCTTACTAACTCTATAGTTCTAACTCCAAAACTAATTTCCGAGCAAGAATCTCCATCCAAAGAGATTTTTCCATTATATAGATATTGTTCTCCTTCTCCATTTGGCCACCAAAGTTTTGGAGCATCCAAAGAGAGATAAAAAGTGTAGGCTCCCTCTTTATTTGGTTGCAAAACAAAGTTATGTTTCTCACCCTCAAACTCCAAATCCAAAGAATGTTCCTCTTTTAAAGGAAATCTAAATTTAAGCCTAAACTCCATTATTGCCTTAGAATAATCTACAGTCAAAGACTTTGTTTGCAAAGATTTATAATCCAAAATAGGTTTGTTGTCCTCAAAACTCAAATATATGGCTCCTATGCGTGGAGCAAGCGTTTTTGGGTGCCAATCCCAACCATAAAGATATTGAGGTGAGCGCTGTTTTACTCTTATGCTGTCTTTTGGAACAAAGACCAAAGAAAGTTGATTTTTCCCTTTTCTTAAATATTGTTTTATATTGTCGTTATAGGTCATAAAAGAGTTGTGATACTCCCTTACTTTTTTGTTGTTAAGATATAGAGTTGCGTTGCCATCAATATTTTCTACATTAAGAAAAGCAAAATCCTTTCTAAGTTGTTGTTTATTAACAGAAAACTCACAAGAATAAGTCCAAGTCATACTATCTATACGAGCCATTTGTTTTTCATTATCTCTTACAAAAATACTATCCAAAAAACCATTTGCCTCCAATATCTTGTAGGTATCTGTTTCAAATCCCAAATCAAAATCTCCTGCCACAATACCCTCTCCGTTAGTCAAACAAGCATTGTAGAAGAATATATAATGAGGACTCATCTCTAAGGCTTCTTTCTGAGAGAAAGGTAACCTAAGCATTTTGCCCAAATTGTGCAAAATATTATCTCCCATTCTAAACTCTTGTGCATTCAAACAAAGAGCCAAAAGACTAAAAACCAAAAAAACTATCCTCTTTCTATTCATAATTGTTTTGCTTATTACCATATTATATTTTGCTTTGCTTTTTACCTATTATATCGTTACAAAATTACAAAAAATGTTTATCCTTTCTTTATATTAAGTATCTATTTTATTTCATTTCCAACCAGTTTTTGCCAATACCATAATCGGCAATGACGGGTACGTTTTCCAAAGGCAAAGCCTCCTGCATAACCTTAGGCACCAAATCTTGCATTATTTCAAGTTCCTCCTCTGGCACATCAAAGATAAGTTCATCGTGTATTTGCACCAAAAGTTTGCTCTTTAAGTTTCTTTGTTGCAATTCTTTATAAATATTTACCATTGCTATTTTTATCATATCTGCACTTGTGCCTTGTATGGTCATATTTACAGCGTTGCGATTATCAAAATTTCTAAGGTTAGCGTTAGCAGAATTTATGTTTTTTAAGTAACGTCTTCTTCCTAAGATGGTTTGAGCATAGCCTTTTTGTTGTGCAAAAGAAATTTTATCCTTTATAAATTTCTCCACATTTGGATAAGCCATAAAGTATTCGTTTATCAACCCCTGCGCCTCCGTCCTACTAATCAAAAGATTTTCCGAAAGCCCAAAAGCAGAAATACCATAGACTATACCAAAATTTACGCTTTTTGCAGAAGAACGCATTTGTTTGCTAACCTCCTCCTCTTTCACATGATAGATTTTAGCGGCTGTGGCAAGGTGAATATCCTTTCCGTCTCTAAAATCTTTGCAAAGATGATAATCCTTTGACAAAGCGGCTATTATTCTCAATTCTATTTGAGAATAATCTGCCGAGAGCAAATAATGTCCTTCGTAATTAGGAACAAACGCTCTTCTTATTTCCTTTCCTTGCTCGGAGCGAATAGGGATGTTTTGCAAGTTGGGATTGGCAGAGGAAAGTCTTCCTGTTGCCGTAACGGCTTGATTAAAAGTTGTATGTATTCTACCCGTACGTTTATTTATTAGCAAAGGCAAAGCATCTACATACGTATTTTTTAGTTTGGAGAGTTTTCTCCATTCCAATATAAGAGGAACGATTGGGTGGTAGGCTGATAGTTTCTCCAAAACGTCCTCCGAAGTAGAATAATGCTTAGTTTTTGTTTTCTTTGTTTTTCTACCCTCTGTTATATCCAATTCCTCAAACAAAACTGCGCCCAATTGTATAGGAGAGGCTATGTTGAACTCTCTTTTTGAGTATTCAAATATTTTTTTCTCCAATTCCTGTTTTTCCTCTTGCAAAAGAGAAGAATATTTTCTTAATACCTGACTATCTATTTTTATTCCCTCTTTTTCCATAGCCAAAAGCACTCTGCTCAAAGGCATTTCCACCTCATAAAAAAGTTTTTCAAAGCCTCCTTCCTTTAATTTTTCCTCAAAAATAGGCACAAGTTGAAAAACCATATCCGCTTTTTCGCAAAGAAAGTCTTTTTCATTCAAAAACTCATTCTTGTGCTTTTCTATCATTTCATATTTTAGATATATCAGAGAAAGGTCTTCCATTTTGCTCCTTTCTTCTGAGTCTATCAAATAATGAGCCAACATTATATCAAAGTTGCCTCCCTCTATTTCTATATTTTCATTAAGCAAGGCATGGCTTTGCAACTTTATATCATAACAATATTTTTTTATACTCTTATCTTGCAAAAAAGCAATTATTTCTTTGTCTATATCGTTGTCTGTATGCCAAATATAATAATAAGACTTACTCTTTTCCACACAAATAGAAATACTCTTAATCTTGGCATCAAATCCCTCTTTATCGGTAAGTATCGCAAAGGCAAATGCTTTTTGTGTGTTTATGGTTTGCCTAAGAAAATCAAATTCATCATTTATGGAAATATACTTGTGTTGTATGGTTTTTATATTATCAAAGGACGAAAAATTATCAAACATACTCGTTTGCTCTTCTTGTTTAATAGAAGTATTCGCAAACAAAGAATTGTCTTGTTTTTCTGCTACTTTGTTATATATATTGAAAAGACGTTTTGCCGTTGTCTTAAATTCCAAATTATCCAACAATTGCTTGCATTCCACAAAATTAGGAGTTCTCATTTTGAATTCCTCTTCATCAAAATCTATCGGAACATTCAAATCTATGGTTGCCAGTTTTTTGCTCAACAGGGCTTGCTGCTTATTCTCCTCTATGGCTTTGCGAACACTACTAACTGTTATTTTATCTGTGTTTGCTATTATTTCCTCAATGGAAGAAAATTGTTGCAAAAGTGCTTTTGCTTTCTTTTCTCCTATGCCTTTGACACCAGGTATATTATCAGAACTATCGCCCCACAAACCCAAAATATCTATTACTTGTTTGGTGTTTTTTATTTCAAATTTTTCCAATACTTCTTTCTCTCCTAAGATTTGCTCAGGTTGGTTCCTATAAGGAAGTTTTAGTATATAAATATTCTCTTCTACCAATTGAGCATAGTCCTTGTCAGGAGTAACCATAAAAACCTTATATCCTTCTTTCTTTGCTTTTTTTGCCAATGTGCCTATAAGGTCATCTGCCTCATATCCTTCCATTCCTAAGGTTTTGATATTCATAGCCTCCAACAAAGATTTTATATAAGGCATATTGCTTGTAATTTCCTCGGGCTGAGCCAAACGATTGGACTTATATTCAGCATATTCCTCTTTTCTAAATGTAGCCGAAGAAACATCAAAACACACAGCCAAAGCATAAGGGCTATGTTTTTGTATAATATCCAACAGAGCATTAAAGAAACCATATGCCGCCGAAGTGTTTACACCCTTAGAATTGATTATTGGATTTTTAAAAGAATAAAAAGCGCGATATATCAGCGCCATTGCATCTATTAGGTATAAGTTTTTTTCTTGCATAATAAATTATTGTTTATAGTAGGTAATATTTTTTTATATTTTCGTTATTAAAAATCAGTAGTGCATAGAACAAAGTAAAGAAAATCTCCCCTGCCATCATTCTCAAACAACTCTCTGAAAACATATAACAAAAAAGCACAACAAAAAAAGAAAAACTATATTTATTTTGCCATAACCTAAATTTGATTATGGGATAAGTAGTAAAAACAAGAAAAAAGACCAAGCCCAAAACACCAAAGCCCACCATTATGTAAATAAATTGATTGTGAGGGTCGGCTTGTTTGTCGCTTAAAACAGGGTAGGTAGAAGAGAGTTCTTTTTGCAAACTTGTTTTCTCTGCTCCCGTGCCTGTGCCTATTAGCCAATGTTGTTTGATGATATTAAAGGCTGTTTTGCTCATAACTATTCTTTGTACTATGGACATATCCTTAGTCTCATTGGCATTAAAGAATCTCTCAAATTCAAAAAAAGTTTGATACAACCTTGGTCTCAAAGAATATTTTTCTGTATAAGCAACATTTGCTATACCGTGGCAAATATTGTCAATATCTTGCTCTGTTAGTTGTTTTACTCCTTCGGCATCCTTATGCAAACCTTTGGAATTTAAATATCTGTATATCACATCCGAGCAAAGATAAGAAGAATCATAAATAGGCGTATAAAGAGAATACCCCGTCCTTTCTTGCCATTGTCTTTCCACCTCAGGCTTGCAAACATAGTTATTGACCAAATAACCATTTTCTATAAATCCGTCATCTATTCCAGTATATACGTTGCCGTCTTTGGTTCTTAGACTTTCATTGCCTATAAAACTTTCCTTAGCAGAGAAATAATTATTATATTCCTTATATACCCACGCAAAAGATAGACATAGAAATACAAGTAGAGAAAAAAACAAAATAACATTGGTTTTGTTTCTTTTCTTTATAAACAAATAAATCACCGAGAGAAAGACAAAAGCCAAGCAAGTTAATAACCCACTAATCATTTGTGCCACAACAAGAAAAGATATTTGCCATATTATTATAGGAATAATAATCTTTTTGTATTTGCCTACGTTATAGGTATAGGTCATAAGCAAACAAGTGGCAAAAGCAATATTGATAGCAAAAGCAATATGCCTTGTTCCTATTACTATGTGTCTTATATCCGTATAATTGTTTGTCAAATAATTGAAACTGCCAACAGCCACACCCAACCAACACATAAACAAATAAGCAAGTATTACATAGGAAAGTACATTTTTCTTTAAAGGAGAATAAAGGGCTATGAACAAAGGAATAATCAAAAAATTATACTCGTGTAACAAAGTTTCTTTTGCTCCCAACCAATCATTGCTCCACAAAATGCCAACAATATCCATAAGATATAAGGCAGATAGAGATAAAAGAGGAAAAATTTTTTGCTTGAAATCCCTTACTCTTTTTTTCCAAAAAATAAGATGAAGTGCCAAATCTATAATAATAAGCCCTCTTGCCACACTTGCCACAAAAGGAGAGCAAAGCATACCAAAAAAAATAAGCGTCAGACAAAAAGAAAACCAATAGTTTTCAAATGTCCAACCTCTAAAAAAAGTCATAGAATCTTTGCAACAACTCACATCCTTTATTTTTTTACTCTCTTTTTCTATCAAACGTTAAAACACCTTTTTTTATTGCAGCCACAGGCTGTTTTATTGGGCAAAGCCGCAGGCACAGCCTGTTTTATAAGACGCTTAAGCGTATTACGATGTGTAGTGGCTTTGCCCT
>JAUNWC010000078.1:3991-6932 GCA_030540495.1 Bacteroidota bacterium | reverse complement strand
GGCACAGCCTGTCTTATAAGTTGGGATAGGTTGTTATAGGTTAGCATAGGTTATTATATAACGGCTATGCACTCCTATGCTAACTTATAGGAGGCTCTGCCTCCAACCTATGCTAACCTATTAAAAACAGGCTCTGCCTCCAACTTATGCAAACCTATTAAAAACAGACTCTGCCTCCAATCTATAAAAATATTAACTTTTATTTTACTGATAATAAGAATTATAGCATAAGTAAATAAAAATTTATTACATTTTTTTATAAAAAAATTTTGTCAGTACATTTTTTTGCTATACCTTTGCAAATGTTTTCAAGCGGGTTATTTTAATGCAGTTCTATGAAAAAGGCTCGCAAATGGAATCGGTCCCTTAGCTCAGTTGGTTAGAGCATCTGACTCATAATCAGAGGGTCCTTGGTTCGAGCCCAAGAGGGACCACAAATTCGTACATAATTTCACTTAGCAGGTATTCTTTGAGAATATCTGCTTTTTTTGTATTATTTAGTAATAAAGAAATATAAGTTGGTTTGTTGAAAAGTTGTAACTTTGCAAAAAAATTGTAAAAACGTGTTATGGAGTATAATTTTAACGATATAGAACAAAAATGGCAGAAGTTTTGGCAAGAAAACAAAACTTTTAAAGCAGAAATAGATAATAGCAAAGAAAAATATTATGTTTTGGATATGTTTCCTTATCCCAGTGGAGCGGGCTTGCATGTTGGTCATCCTTTGGGATATATTGCTTCGGATATTTTTGCAAGATACAAAAGGTTAAAAGGTTTTAACGTCTTGCACCCTATGGGCTTTGATGCTTATGGTCTGCCAGCAGAACAATATGCCATTCAGACCGGGCAACATCCTGCCATTACCACAGAAAAAAACATAGCACGATATAAACAACAACTCAATCAAATAGGACTTTCCTATGATTGGGACAGAGAAGTAAGAACTTGCGATAGCAACTACTATAAATGGACGCAATGGACTTTTATTCAATTGTTTAACTCCTATTTTTGCAACAAAACTCAAAAGGCTCAGAATATAAAAGAACTTATAAAGTATTTTGAGGCAAATGGAAGTGAGGGGTTGGATGTAGCACAAAGCAAAGCCTTGAATTTTAGTGCAGAAGAATGGAAAAACTATTCTGAAAAAGAACAAAGCAATGTGCTAATGAATTATCGTTTGGCATACTTATCTGTTTCTATGGTTAATTGGTGTGCAGAACTTGGTACAGTGCTTGCAAATGACGAGGTAGTAAATGGCACGAGTGTTCGTGGAGGCTACCCTGTGGAAAGAAAACCTATGCAACAATGGTCGTTAAGAATAACCGCTTATGCGGAAAGATTACTAAGTGGTTTGGAGAGTGTTAATTGGAGCGATAGTATAAAAGAAATACAACGCAATTGGATAGGAAAAAGCAGAGGATGTGCTGTGTATTTTCCTTTGAAAGACCATGAGGAAGTTTTGGAAGTATTTACCACAAGAGCGGACACTATATTTGGAGTAAGTTTTATGGTTCTTTCGCCTGAGCACCCTTTGATAGAAAAAATAACCACAAAGAATTATCAGATAGAGGTAAAACACTATGTGGAGCAAAGCAAATCGCGTTCAGAAAGAGAAAGAGAAGCAGATGTTAAGCAAGTGAGTGGTATATTTACGGGGGCATATGCCATCAACCCTATTAACAAAAAACAAATTCCTATTTATATTTCAGATTACGTTCTTATGGGCTATGGTACGGGAGCAATAATGGCTGTGCCTGCACACGATAGCAGAGACTTTGCCTTTGCTAAGAAATTTATGTTACCTATAGTGGAAGTTGTTTTGCCAAAAGGTATGAAAGAAAGCAACACTTATACTTGGAAAGAGAGTAGAGATGCCAAAGAGGGTAGAATGATACACAGTGGTTTTTTGAATGGTTTGGAGGTAAAAGAGGCTATAGAAAAGGCTATTTCCTATATAGAGAGTCACAATCTTGGCTATGCTACAATTAACTATCGTTTGAGAGATGCTATTTTTTCTCGTCAAAGATATTGGGGAGAACCTTTCCCTGTGTATTATAAGGATGGAATACCACAGGTTTTGGACGAAAATGAATTACCTCTTATTTTACCGGAGGTTTCCTCTTATTTGCCAACAGAAAACGGAGAACCACCTTTGGCAAGAGCAGAGAATTGGCATACAGCAGAGGGTTATCCTTACGAAACTAATACAATGCCAGGCTTTGCTGGTTCAAATGCTTATTCGCTTAGGTATATGGACCCTCACAACGACAATGAATTATGCTCCAAACAAGCAAATAATTATTGGCAAAATGTAGATTTGTATGTAGGTGGTTCTGAGCATGCAACAGGACATTTGCTTTATTCTCGTTTTATTAGCAAGTTTTTGTTTGATATGGGTATTTGTTGTAAAGATGAACCATATCAACGCTTGATAAATCAGGGAATGATACAAGGAAAAAGTTGCTTTGTTTATAGAGTAAAAACAGAAAAAGGCTCAGATAATGAGGAAAGAGCAGAAAAATATGTTTCCTATAATCTAAGAAAAGATTATAATACAGATGCTATTCATATAGATATTTCTTTGGCTGATGCTAATAATGTGGTGGATATAGAGGCTTTGAGAAAATGGAGAAAAGAATTCGAGAAGGCAGAGTTTATTTTGGAGGATGGTAAATATATTTGTGGTAACGAAGTTGAAAAAATGTCCAAGAGTCTTTATAATGTTATCAATCCAGATTCTCTTGTAGAAAAATATGGAGCAGATACTTTGCGTTTGTATGAAATGTTCTTGGGGCCTGTGGAACAATCAAAACCATGGGATGTACAAGGTATAGAGGGAGTAAGTAGATTTTTGAAAAAGTTTTGGAGACTATATATTGGAGACAATGGGCTTTGCCTTACACAAGACGAGCCTACAAAAGATGAGTTAAAAATACTACAT
>JAUNWC010000078.1:0-3981 GCA_030540495.1 Bacteroidota bacterium | reverse complement strand
GGTATAAAGAAAATAGAAGACGATGTTGAAAGATTTTCTTTGAATACTTGCGTCAGCAATTTTATGATAATGTGCAATGAACTAACGGAGAAAAAGTGTCATAAATTAAGTATTCTAAAACCTTTATGTATTCTTATTTCTCCTTTTGCTCCTCATATTGCCGAGGAACTTTGGAGTCTTATGGGAGAAAATCAAACAATTACTTATGCAAAATTCCCTTCTTACCAAGAAGAGTATTTGAAAGATAGCGATTATAGGTATCCTATTTCCATAAATGGAAAGACTCGTGCTTTTGTAGAATTTCCTTTGGACAAGAACGAAGAAGAAATAAAACATGAGGTGCTACAAAATCAACAATTGAAAAATCACCTTGAGGGCAAAGAGATAATAAAAATAATTTTTGTTAAAGGAAAAATAATAAATATTGTAGTAAAATAAACTTGTATTTGATTTTCATATTTTAGTTATTGGCAGGTTGGTGTGAATCAATCTGCTTTTTTTGTTATAAAATCTTTGTGCAAATATCAAAAAAAATATTCTTATACAAAAAAATGGTATTATTTTTGCAATACAATAAGGACAAAAATTATTAAAGAATGGAAGTAATAAGCAGAGGAAAAATTTCGCAGATAATAGGTGCAGTAGTGGATGTTAGATTTGAGGAAGGAGTGGAATTACCCGAAATTTATGACGCACTAAGAGTAAAAAAAACGGACGGTAGTTATCTTGTTTTGGAGGTGGAGCAAGATTTGGGAGAAAATACTGTTAGATGTATTTCCATGGACTCTACTGACGGCTTGCAAAGAGGATTGGAAGTAGAGAATTTGGGCGAGCCTATAACAATGCCTGTTGGCAAAGATATCAACGGTCGTTTGTTCAACGTTATAGGTCAAACCATAGATGGTTTGCCTGCTGTCAAGGGAAGTAAATCATATCCTATTCACAGAGATGCTCCTAAATTTGAGGAACTTTCCACAGAGAGCGAAGTTTTATTTACGGGTATAAAAGCAATAGACCTTATAGAGCCTTATTCCAAAGGAGGAAAGATAGGCTTGTTTGGTGGTGCCGGAGTGGGTAAAACCGTGCTTATTATGGAAATGATACACAACATTGCTCTAAACTACTCGGGGCAGTCCGTTTTTACCGGCGTAGGAGAAAGAACAAGAGAGGGTAATGATTTGCTAAGAGATATGCTAAATAGTGGAGTTATTGACTATGGTGAAGAATTTCGCAAAAATATGGAAGAAGGCGGTTGGGACTTGTCAAAAGTAGATATGCAAAAACTAAAAGACAGCAAATGTACTTTGGTTTTTGGTCAAATGAACGAGCCACCAGGAGCAAGAGCAAGAGTAGCCTTATCGGGATTGACCTTAGCAGAATATTATAGAGACGGCGAAGGAGAGGCTATGGGCAAAGATATTCTTTTGTTTATAGACAATATTTTTAGATTTACTCAGGCGGGTAGTGAAGTTTCTGCTCTTTTGGGACGTATGCCTTCGGCTGTGGGGTATCAGCCTACTTTGGCTTCTGAAATGGGTGTTATGCAAGAAAGAATAACCTCCACAAAAAGAGGAAGTATTACCTCAGTACAAGCCGTTTATGTACCTGCAGATGATATAACCGACCCTGCTCCTGCCACTACTTTTACCCACCTTGATGCTCAGACGGTCTTATCTCGTAAGATAGCCTCTTTGGGTATTTATCCTGCAGTAGACCCATTGGAGTCTTCCTCTCGTATATTGAAAGAAGATATTCTTGGCAAAGACCACTATCAAACCGCCCAAAGAGTTAAACAAATTCTTCAACGCTACAACGAATTGCAAGATATTATAGCCATACTCGGTATAGAGGAATTGGGTGACGAGGATAAGTTGGTGGTTTCTCGTGCAAGAAAGGTACAGAGATTTTTGTCTCAACCGTTCTTTGTAGCAGAGCAATTTAGCGGAACTCCGGGACAATTTGTGGATATAAAGGACACTATAAAAGGCTTTAAAATGATACTTGACGGAGAGGTAGATAACACTCCCGAGGCTGCTTTTAATATGGTTGGTCCTATAGAAGAGGCTGTTGCCAAAGGTGAAAAAATGTTGCAACAAGCAAATAAATAATTTTTTTTGATAAAGCGTTTGAGCAAAATGAAAATAAAAATATTATCACCAGAAAAACTACTCTATGAAGGAGAAATAAAAAGTGTAAAACTTCAAGGTTTGAACGGAAAGTTTGAAATCTTAGAGCATCACGCTCCGATAGTTTCGGCTTTAGTTAAGAGTGAAATAATATTGATGGATAAGAATGATAAACAATTTTCTTTTGCTATTAATGGAGGATTGTTGGAAATGACAAACAACAATATTAGTATTTTGGTGCAATAGGAATTATATTTATCTTTTAGATATGAAAAGAAAGAAGTAAGGGAAAGACTTCTTTCTTTTTTTTATTAAAAAAATGTCTTTTGTATAATAATTAAAATAAAATATCGTTTTTTACATTAAAATTATTTAGTAAATTATTAACTAATAAAACTTCAAAAACGATGAAAAAGATTTTTTTAGCATTGGGATTGGTTGCAACACTGCTTGTTTCCTGTGGAAAAAGAGAAGCACAAGAAAAATTAGTCAATCAAAAGGCTATGCAAGACTCTATACAAGCAGTCTTAGACGCTAAAAACAGAGAAATGGAAGATTTGTTTGCTCAGTTGAACGAAATAGAGCAAGACCTTAATACTGTTACTTCTAAATACTCTAACGTGGAGTCCATACGTAACGCTTCTACTGAGTTAAATAAGAATAATCGTTCTAAGATACAATCTCAAATACAGGATATTAACGAAATCCTTAATCAACAAAAGCAAAGAATAAATGCATTAACTAATGAATTGAAAAAAACTCAGTCAAACAACAAAGAATTAACTGCTTTTATAGAGAAATTGCAAAAAAGAATAACCGAACAAGAAGAAGAAATACAATTGCTTACAACAGAATTGCAAAAGAAAAATATAATAATATCTTCTTTGAACAAGAATTTGGACGACCTAACTCAGCAAAACAAGGAAAAGGACGACCATATTCTTAAAGTAGAAGACGAAAAGAACACAGTCTATTATATTGTAGGCACAAAGAAAGAACTTGTATCGCAAGGTATTATTAACTCTAAGGGAGGTTTTCTTGGCATTGGCAAAAAAACATCTGTTTCCTCTGACTCAGAGTTAAGCAAGTATCAAACCGAGGATTTAAGAAGACTAAAGAGTATAAAACTAAATGGTAAGAAGGTTCAAATACTTACCGCTCACCCTTCTTCTTCTTATTCCTTAGATAGCGAGGATAAGCCTACTCAATTGATTATTACCAATGCAAGTTTGTTCTGGTCAAAGAGTAAGTTCTTAGTTGTAATGGAAAAGTAAAATTCGTAAAAAATTTTTTTTCATAATTTTTTCGGTACTTTCCTTGATAGAAAGGAAAGTACTTTTTTTGTATAAAAGAGAAAAATATTAACTTTGCAAAAACAAATAAAAGAAATGCTGATTGTAGGTAATAGTTTATTAAGCGAAGATATAAGGGATGTAAAATTTTCTTGCAATCTGAGTAAATGCAAGGGGCAATGCTGTGTGGAAGAAGGAGGTTTTGGCGCTCCCATAACCAAGCAAGAGAAAAGAGAAATGAAAAAACTTTTACCTAAGGTTTTGCCCTTACTGCCCAATAGAAATAAGGAAATAATAGAGAAAGAGGGCTTTACTGAGCAAGACGAAGAGGGAGAATTATGCACAAAAACAATAAACAAACGTGATTGTGTGTTTTCTTTTAGAGACAAAGAAAGTGGCTGTGTGTTTTGTGTGTTTCAGAAACTCTATATAGAAAAAAAATCCAATTTTATAAAACCTATCTCTTGCTATCTTTACCCTTTAAGAGTAAAGGACTACGGAGAATTTAATACAGTTAATTTTGATTATTGGAAAATCTGTTCTGTGGCCATGAAAGAAGAAGG
>JAUNWC010000077.1 GCA_030540495.1 Bacteroidota bacterium | reverse complement strand
AAATGAGGGAAAATTATATAAGGCTATTTCTTTTTACAAAGTTACGAAGAAAATTAGACCTGTGCAAGCATTTGCAAAAATTTTTTTTCTAACTGATTGATTCTCAGTAAACGGATTCTCTGTTTTTTTAGTGGTTTTTATAGGTTAGCATAAGTTGGAGCCTGTGGCTCCTATAAGTTAGCATAGGTTGAGATAGGAGGGCAAAGCCGTTACTTTTTATTATACGCTTATGCGTCTTATAAAACAGCCTATTCCTGTAACCTATGCTAACTTATGCTAACCTATAAGGAGCCTGTGGCTTTGCCATTATAGGTAAGGCACAGCCTGTTTTATTGCTCAGAGTCTTTGAATATTTTTGCAAAGATTTTTTCTAATTCTTCTGAGTTTTGTACTAAAACCTCTCTATTATAAGATTCATCTCGTTGAGATACTATGCCAGCGGCCTCCAACTGCTCCAACAAGTCACAAGCACGAGAATAACCAAGGGCAAACTTCATTTGAATAAAAGAACTACCTATTTTTTTATCCGAAGACTCTACAACAGCACTTGCCACTCTTTTAAACAAAGGGTCTATCTTAGCACCAGCAATACTTGGCAATTCTTTTTTCTCTATGGTGTTTTGTGTTTGTGGTTGAAGAGTTGTAGGCAGTTCATAACAAGAAGAATAGCCCTGTTGTTTGGATATTTCTTGCACAAGATTTTCTATCTCAGGAGTGTCTATAAAGGCACATTGCAAACGAGTAAGCCTACCTCCCTCAGAAAGAAGCATATCTCCTCGTCCTATCAGTTGCTCGGCTCCATTGGAATCCAAAATGGTTTGAGAATCTACTTTGCTACTTGTTTTAAATGCTATTCGGGTAGGAAAGTTTGCTTTTATCTTTCCCGTTATAATATCCACACTTGGACGCTGAGTGGCTATTATAAGGTGAATACCCACTGCTCTTGCCAACTGTGCCAAACGACAAATAGGCTCTTCTATTTTCTTTCCTGCCGTCATTATAAGGTCAGCAAACTCGTCTATAACCACCACAATATAAGGCATATATTCGTGTTCTTCTTCTCTTGAAAGAATACCTGAGCGTATTTTTTCGTTATACTCGGTTATTTTCTTACAGCGAGCATCTTTCAAAAGATTGTATCTCTTGTCCATAAGTTTACAAAGGGATTGCAATGTCCTTTCCACCGAATCCACCTCAGTTAATACGGCTTCTTTTTCCTCTGGTACCTTTGCTAAATAATGGTTCTCCAAATCAGAATAAAGAGACAACTCTACTTTCTTGGGGTCAATGAACACAAATTTTAATTCAGAAGGACTTTTTTTGTAAAGCAAAGAGGCTATAATAACATTTAATCCAACAGATTTTCCTTGCCCTGTTGCTCCTGCTACAAGTATATGAGGTGCTTTAACAAGGTCGGTTACAAAAACTTCGTTTTCAATACTTTTACCCAAAACTATAGGGAGTTCAGCCTTAGAGTTTTGAAATTCTGTTGATTCTATCATGGATTTCATAGAAACAACTTTTGGATGAGCGTTCGGTACCTCTATTCCGATAGTTCCTTTGCCCGGAATAGGTGCTATAATTCTGACACTCAAAGCGGCAATACTCAAAGCAATATCATCCGCCAAATTTCTTATGCTTGAGATTCTTATACCTGGTGCAGGTTTTATTTCATACAAAGTTATTGTCGGTCCTTGCGTTGCTTTTATATCTGTAATATCTATATCATAATCAAATAAAGTATCTTCTATTAGTTCTTTGTTTGCCTCAAGTTCTCCTACTGTTTGAGGGTTGTCTTGCTCGTTATATTCTACAAGAAAATTCGTAGAAGGCACAACAAAATTCTTTAACTCGTTTTTAGTATACTCTTCCATATCGTTAATTTATATATTTGTTTGTAAAATTGTTGTTTATCTCTTTTTATTTACCTAATACTTTAGAGAAAATATCCTCTAATTGTTCTCTACTTTTAACTAACACTTCTCTTGGTTTGCTACCTCTGAATGGACCTACAATCCCCGCAACTTCTAATTGGTCTACTATTTTGCCTGCACGATTGTATCCTATGGCAAATTTTCTTTGAATTGTGGAGGTGCTACCGTGTTGAGTATCCACCACGCAAATAGCCGCATCTTCAAACAAAGGGTCTATTTCCACCTTAGAAACATCGCCAATATCTTCTTTATCTGAGCCTCCTTCCTTGGGTGGCATAGGCAATTCAAAACAAGAAGGATAGCCTTGCTGCTCACATATTGCTTGCACCAAACTTTCTATTTCTGGAGTATCTATCAAGGCACATTGCAAACGAGTAAGTTTGCCTCCAGTAGAAAACAACATATCTCCTCGTCCTATTAGTTGCTCAGCACCCGGAGAGTCCAAAATGGTTTTGGAATCCACCATACTACTTGTTTTAAAAGCGGCTCGGGCTGGGAAGTTTGCTTTTATCTTTCCCGTTATAATATCCACACTTGGACGCTGAGTGGCTATTATAAGGTGAATACCCACTGCTCTTGCCAACTGTGCCAAACGACAAATAGGCTCTTCTATTTTCTTTCCTGCCGTCATTATAAGGTCGGCAAACTCGTCTATAACCACCACAATATAAGGCATATAATCATGCCCATTTATCATAGGAATACGGCGAGATAGGAATTTTTCGTTATACTCGGTTATTTTCTTACACTGAGCATCTCTCAAAAGATTGTATCTTGTGTCCATAAGCACACAAAGAGAACGCAAAGTTTTTTCTACCAAATCTACATCAGTTATAACAGCCTCGTCTGAGTCAGGTATCTTTGCCAAATAATGTCTTTCTAAGTTAGAATAAAGAGAAAGTTCCACTTTCTTAGGGTCCACGAAAACAAATTTCAATTCCGAAGGATGTTTCTTGTAAAGCAAAGACGTAACTATAACATTAAGCCCAACAGATTTACCCTGTCCTGTTGCTCCTGCTACGAGAAGGTGAGGCGATTTGGCAAGGTCGGTTATAAATATTTCGTTTTCAACCGTTTTGCCTATAACAATAGGAAGTTCGGCTTTGCTGTTCTGAAATTCTTTGGACTCTATCATAGATTTCATAGAGACAACTTGAGGATTGGAATTAGGCACTTCTATTCCTATAGCTCCTTTGCCCGGAATAGGAGCAATAATTCTTATACCCAAAGCCGCAAGACTCAAAGCAATATCATCGGCTAAGTTTTTTATTTGAGAAATTCTAACTCCCGGAGCAGGAATTATTTCATACAAAGTTACTGTTGGACCAGGCGTTGCCTCTATGCTTGTAATGGCTATGCCGTAGTTTTTAAGCGTTTCTTTTATTCTTCTGTTGTTGTTTAATAATTCTGTTTCGGTAACAACTTTATTTTTCTTGTCATAATCTATCAACAAATCGGTAGAAGGAATAACATAGTCTCTTAAATCCAAATGTGGGTCGTATGGTTGGTCTATGGTATAATGTTCCTTAGTATCTTCTTCTGAGTTATTGTTTTCTTCAGTCTCCTGCTCCTCTCCCGCTGCTTTTACCCTAAAAGGTATGTCCTCTTCTTTTGTTTCTGTCTTGTTTTCTTCTTGCTCTGAGTCATCTATGGTTATTGTTTCTCCATTTCTTTTTATAACAAAGGTTGTTACCTCTTTTTCTTGCTCAGGAGTGAGATTGTCGGGATTGGTATTTATTTCCCAATCTTTTTTATTAAAATCTTCTAAGGTTTGATTAGTATTTTTTTCGTTTTCTTCCTCTTTCTCTTCCTTTGTTTCTCTATAACCTCTCTCCAAATTCATTTTCTCTGCTGGTATTATATCACCATTAAAGAAGTGTTTGCTTTTATTTTTCTCTGCCTTAACAGAGTTTTCTCTGTTGGTTTTTAGGAGTTTGGAATATTTGACATTAAATAACAATATAGGAATAGTAAGGCTAAAAGCCAAATGCACAAGCACACAGCCAACCACACTTATATAAGAACACCAAAGTTGATTGATACCAATGCCCACTATACCGGCAAAATCTTCCATTTTCTCTACACCACAAGCCACCACTATAAAACCAAAAATACAAGATACCCATAGCATAAATACCAATGTAGCAACTATCCATTTGGAAAGTTTTTTTATTGGAATGTCAAACAAACCAAGAAACCCTAAAACAAAAAGTATCAAAAAACCAAAGGCTCCAAAGCCAAAAGTATATCTAATAAAAACATATGCAACAAAGGCTCCAATATTCCCGCACCAATTATTGATATCATCGGCTTTGGTCAAAAGGGAATAAGGAGTTATGTTCTCCACCAAAGAATAGTCCTTGAACCAAGTTACAAAAAAAGAAACAAAGGATATAAAACAAAATACCGCAAACAAAAGCAAACCAACTCCCATTATTCTTGGGAATTGCTCCGAATGAAAACATTTATCTAGAAAAGAAAAAATACTTTCTCCTTCTCTTCTCTTTCCTTTTATTGTTTTTTCTGATGTTTTTTGCTTGGTGTTTTTGCTTTTCTTTGGCATATTGTTTTGTTGTTATCTTTTATTCATAAATGCACCACGATACACCGAAAAAACTCGGTATATCGTTGTGCTCAAAATCAAAATGATATTCAATTTTTTTTATTACATATCGTCTTCGTCTCCTTCTGCTCCGCCACCACCAAACAATACTCTTATCATATCAGAAAAATCTTCCTCGGATATTTCCTCATAACCCGAATCTACCATAACATCCACGTCCTTTACTTTTCCTTTTTGCAATTCAGACACAGTAAAAGTAGCACTAAGTTCAGCGGAAAACTCCACAGGGTACTCCATAGGAAAAGCATCCAAGCCTGGATAGTTCTCCAAATCCATAGTAGGTCCTAATTCTTTGGTTACGTATATAAGTTCAGAGGTTTCTGCTCCTTCCTCATCCTTTGATATTACCTTTACCTCCTGACAATTTATTCCTGCTATTTCTTTGCTGTTGCCAGTGTATTCGTATTTTATTTTAGAAGCCACTTCTTGCAATTTTTCGCCGTCTATCTTGCTCCTAACAAACCATTTACCACTCATACCTTCTGTTACTCCCTCATCTGGTAACATGGAAAAATCATATGTAGAGGTTACTGTTTTGTTGTTGCCGTTGATTATTACGTTACCCAATTGTCCAAAGGTAAGCATATCCACGTGAGAAACAGTGTTTTCAAATACTTTTACATCCCAATTTGTAGGCAAACCTTGTGGTACGTTTCCTTTCCACTCTATTTTGTATTTTACCAAACCTGCCCATTTTCCTTGTTGTGCATAGGAAGAAAGACTTCCCATAATCATAAGAGTTAAAACTCCTAAACTAAAAATAAATCTTTTCATAGAAATGTTTCTTTTTATAAATTATTTACACTAAAGCAAAGGCAAAAGTACAAATTTTATTTCATTTTTTTATACTTTTGCAAAATATTTTTCAGAAATAAGGTTTTGATAAAACTATGAATACAAATTTGAACGGATACGAAAAAATAGAAAGATACAACGAGGAAAATACCAAACAACTTGCCCTTCATTATAAGGAAATACTTAGATTGTTAGGAGAAAATCCTCAAAGAGAAGGCTTGTTGAAAACTCCAGAAAGAGTAGCCAAGGCAATGGAATTTTTTACTCAGGGCTATGATATGAACCCAGCGGAAATACTTCGCTCGGCTATGTTCAAAGAAGATTACAAACAAATGGTAATAGTCAAAGATATAGAGATATATTCTCTTTGTGAGCATCATATGGTGCCTTTTTTTGGCAAGGCTCATGTGGCTTATATTCCCAATGGCACAATAGTGGGTTTGAGTAAAATACCAAGAGTTGTGGATTGTTTTGCAAGAAGGCTTCAAGTACAAGAAAGAATGACAAGAGAAATTCTCACCTGCATACACGAAACCCTTAATCCTTTGGGAGTGGCTGTGGTAATAGAAGCAAGACACCTTTGTATGAGTATGAGAGGTGTTCAAAAGCAAAATTCCCTAACCACTACTTCTGATTTCATAGGAGCATTTAAAAGAGATGAAAAAACGCGAGGAGAGTTTATGCGTTTGATAGGAGTACATTTGGTATAAAAAGACAAGAAAAAAAAATGAACTACACTCAAGCAACAGAATATCTTTATAATCAACTACCGGTTTTTCATAGAATAGGAGCGGCAGCCTACAAAACTAATATTAGCAATACTGTTAAGTTTATGGATTGTTTAGACAATCCTCAAAATAGTTTTGCCTCCGTACATATAGCAGGAACCAATGGCAAAGGTTCTTCTTCTTACCTTATAGCCTCCATACTTAAACAAAGTGGCAAAAAAATAGGCTTGCATACTTCTCCTCATTTGATAGACCTTAGAGAAAGAATCAATATAAACGGCAAATTGTGTAGCAAAAACTATGTTATAAACTTTCTAAAAACTCATAAAAAAGATATAGAAACCATTCAGCCTTCTTTTTTTGAACTTATGGTTGCTATGGCTTTTAATTATTTCAGATTAAAAAAAGTAGATTGTGCTGTTGTGGAAGTGGGTATGGGAGGCAGGTTAGACTCTACCAATATTCTTTCTCCTCTTTGTTGTCTTATAACCAATATTAGTTTTGACCATACGCAATTTTTAGGCTCTACTTTACCTGCCATCGCTCAAGAAAAAGCAGGAATAATAAAAGAAAATACTCCAGTAATAATTTCTCAAACTCAAACAGAATGTAAAGATGTTTTTATTCAAAGAGCCAAACAAATGAACGCTCCTATATACTTTGCAGATGAAAACTATGAATTAAGGAATATATCAGAGGGGGATGAATTTTTGATAGTTGATGTTTATAGAAAGAATGAGATTTTTATTCCTCGTCTGCAATGTCCTTTAAAGGGAGATTATCAAAGAAAAAATTTGCTTGGAGTTCTGCAAAGCATAGAAGTACTCAATACAATAAAGGGCTATCATATTAGCAAAAACGATATAAAAGAGGGAATAAAAAACTTGCAAAACAAAAAAATGTATGTTAAAATAAAAATAACATATAA
>JAUNWC010000076.1 GCA_030540495.1 Bacteroidota bacterium | reverse complement strand
CCTGTTTTTATTGGGCAAAGCCATTACTTTTTTGTTATACGCTTATGCGTCTTACAAAACAGCCTGAGGCTGTAACCTATGCTAACTTATGCTAACCTAAAACAACCTATAAAAAACAGGCTTTAGCCTCCAACCTATTCCCAATCCAAATAAACAGGAAATTTGTTTCTACTTCCGTCTAATTCCTCTTTATCTATATTGTGGTAAATTATGGTATTCTCCCAATTTGTAATCTGAGTAAGGAATTCTCCCTTTGAATTTACAATGCAACTATCACCCGAATACAACTTCCTTTCGCTATCTTCACCTTGTCTATTTACCCCTATAACATATGCTTGATTTTCTATAGCACGAGCCTGTAATAAGGTTTTCCATTGTTCTTTGCGACTCTCCGGCCAACAAGCCACATAGACAAGCATATCATACAAAAAACTTCCCTCCTTGTAAGCATTGTTGCTACAAGAAACAAAACGCAAATCATAACAAGTTAGCAATTTTATTCTAAAACCTTTATAATTGATTATCACGTCTTTTTCTTTGCCTTTTGTTAGAATTGTTGCTTCTTTGGAAAGAGAAAACAAATGTATTTTATCATAAAAAACTTCCTCTTGTTTTGTTACAAAATAGTGCCTATTGTAGTATTTGCCATCTTCCTCTATAAGCAAACTTCCTTCTATGGCTATGTTGTTTGTGTTTGCAAACTCCCTCATAAGAACCAAACCTTTTTCTCCGCTCTCTTTTGCCAAAGAAGTTTCAGTAACAAAACCGGTTAAAAACATTTCGGGCAGAACGACCAAATCAACATCTTTTTCTACCCTACTCAATAGAAATTTTATACACTGAAAATTCAAATCTATATCATAATCTTTTATCTCCGTTTGTATCAATGCTATCTTCATAAAATTACACTTTGTTATGGTGCAAAATTACATCAAAAATTCTATTCCTTTAAAGGCAAAGAATATTTTATATTTGTGTAAAACAAAAACTTTTACTACCTTTGCAAAACATAACTAACAATAAAACTATTTGTAAATATGAAGAAAATTTCAATTTTACTGCTTGTTTCTTTGTTTGCTTTTGCTCCTTTGCTTAAGGCTGACGAGGGAATGTGGCTTTTGATGTATTTGGACAAGCAAACCTATAAGGATATGAAATCCAAGGGGTTGAAACTTACTCCAAAACAAATATATGATATCAACAAAGCCTCCTTAAAAGACGCTATTATTCAGTTTGGAAGAGGCTGTACAGGGGAAATAGTATCCGACCAAGGTTTGATACTTACCAACCATCATTGTGGTTATTCTTGGATACAATCACACTCTACCATAGACCACGATTATTTGTCCAATGGTTTTTGGGCTTATAACAAAGGCGAAGAATTACCTAATCCGGGACTTACTGCCAAATTTTTTATTCGTATGGAGGATGTTACCGATAAGGTTTTAGAGGGTATTACAGATAATACTTCCGAAAGTGAAAGACTTGATATAGTAAGAAAAAATTCTAAAAAAATAATAGAATCCACCACCAAGGGTACCACCTACTCAGCCGAAGTATCCACAATGTTTAACGGCAATCAATACATACTTTTTGTTTATGAGATATACAAGGATGTTCGTTTGGTAGGTGCTCCGCCTCAGTCCATAGGCAAATTTGGTTCAGATACTGACAATTGGATGTGGCCAAGACATACGGGAGATTTTGCTGTTTTTAGAGTTTATACTGACAAGAATGGCAAACCTGCCGAGTACTCAAAAGAAAACATACCTATGAAACCAAAACATTATTTGCCTATCTCTCTAAAAGGAGTAAAGAATAATGATTTTGCTATGGTTATAGGTTATCCAGGAACAACTGATAGATTTCTTCCTTCTGCTGGAGTAAAACAGGCTATAGATATTTATAACCCTTCAGTGGTAACTGCTCGTCAGGCTCTTAGAAACGTTATGGACCAAGATATGAAAGCCGACCCTATGGTTAGAATACAATATGCGGCTAAGTTTGCCTCTCTTTCTAACTATTGGAAGTTCTATATAGGTCAAACTCAATGTTTGAAACGTCTTAATGTATATGCCAACAAATTAGATTTGGAAAATCGCTTTGCCTCTTGGATAAAAGAAGACAAAACAGGCAAAAGACAATCATTGTATGGCAGTGTGTTGGAGGATATTCAATCTTATTATAGCAAAAACGGAGAGTATGATTATTTGAGAGTTTATACTAACGAAGCCATATTTAGAGGAGCAAGTATATTTAGCATAGCCATGCGTTTGGACTCTTATGAAAAAGCAATAAAATCCACCGACTCACAAGAGCATATAAATTTGTTAAACGACTGGGAAAAATATCTTGACGGAGTGTTTAAGGATTACAACATTTTAACAGAGGAAAAACTAATGGCAGCAGGCTTGGACGCTTATTTTAGAAACGTTCCTATGCCTTTGCAAAGCCCTGATTTCTTAAACTATGCTTTCAAATATGGATACAATTTTAACCTTATTGCCAACGATATATTCTCTACTTCTGATTTGGTTAGCAAGGAAAAGATAATGAGACTTGTACGTTCAGGCGATTGGTCACAAATACAAAACGACCCAGCCTACATACTTACAAAACAAATTCTTAACAATTCTCGCTCCAAAATGCAAACTTTACAAGAGGACAGAGATAGACTAACAAGAGCCAATCGTTTGTTTGTAAAAGGTGTTATGGAGATGGATAACAACAAGTATTTTGCTCCTAATGCTAACTCTACTATTCGTTATACTTATGGACAAGTAAAGAACTATTCTCCAAAAGACGGAGTAATCTATGATTATTACACCACACTTGACGGAGTAATGGCAAAAGAGGACAACTCTTCTTGGGAATTTACCGTGCCTTCCAAACTTAGACAACTTTACGAAGCCAAAGACTATGGTCAATATGGAGAAAACGGCACAGTACCAGTATGTTTCCTTAGCAATTTGGATATAACCGGAGGAAATTCAGGCTCCCCTACCCTAAACGCAAAAGGCGAGTTAATAGGTTTGGCTTTTGACGGCAATTGGGAGGCAATGAGTGGCAACATAGCATTTAACCCGGATTTGCAAAGATGTATTTCTGTGGATATACGTTACGTTCTTTTCATAATAGACAAGTTTGCAGGAGCAACCAACCTTATCAATGAAATGAAGATAGTGAAATAATTTTTTCTTTTCATAATTGTTTGCGGAATTTATTCTCAGAGGAATAGGTTCCGCTTTTTTGTAAAAAACAATTATATTTTGAAAAATATTATCAAAATTTTATGAAGTAAAAAAAATATACTATCTTTGCAAAATCATTGTAAAAAATCTTTAAAAGAAGTAATAACTAAAAAAAGTAAGACATAATGAAATTAATCAAACTTGCTTCCATAACGAAGAAACTTTGCATAGGAGCGTTAGGTGCATTCCTTTTGATTTTTCTACCTTTTCACATGGGTATGAATCTTTGTATATTAAGAGAGGACGGAGGAGAATGGTATAGAAACGTATGCCATTTTATGGGAACAAACTACATAGTAAAAGTTTTTGAAGTAATACTATTGGCTTGTATTGTCCTACACATAGTAGTAACATTGTTGGTTACCTTAGAAAACTATTTGGCTCGTCCTGTGCGTTATGAGATTGCCAACAAGTCAAAGACAGGAGCAGGAAGTAAATATATGGCTATTACGGGAGCAATTCTTTTGGTTTTCCTTGTAATACACTTTGTAGATTTCTATTTTGCTAAGACTGGTTGGGTAGAAGGCAAATATGTTGTTAAGGTAGAGAAAGTAGAAAGATATTATCAAGAAAAACAAATGAAAATTTATAGCAACCTTAAAACCAAAATGGAAAAAGGTCTGTTGAGTCAAGATGATGTTCAAAATGCGCCAGAATACAAAGAACTTATGGAGTTGCAATCCTCTGCTATGAATTTTCAAGTACTTTCTCAAGAGAAAATATCAACCGATGGCAAATACCTTGTAAATTTGACAAAGGCTGATGTGGATAAGAATTTTGCAAAGGATTTCAAGGAATACGAACCTGATTTCTACAATATGGCAAAAGAGAAGTTTAAAAATCCTATCTATATGTTAATATATATGTTAGCATTTATAATTTTGGGAATACATCTTTACCATGGAGTAGCATCTGTTTTTCAAACATACGGCTTAAATGTAAAGAAATATTCCAAAGCCATAGATTACTTAGCCTTGATATATGCGATAGTAATACCTGTAGGCTTTGCTTTGGTGCCTATTATTGGACATATAAGCAAGTAGTATTTCTTTTTTGCTAAGTATGAGTTTTATAAGTAGAAATAGAGAAATAATAAGGATTTTTCACATTTTTAAACATTAATTGATTTTGATAGGGATAAGACTCTGTGTCTTATCTCTATTTTTTATATAAAAAAGGAGTAAAAGTTTTTAATCTATAATTTGTTATGAATAGTATTTTTATTGTACTGCCCATACTTTGCATTTTGATGTTTGAACTTGGGTTAAATCTTAGATTGCAAGATTTTGCACTTATATTTCAAAAGCCCAAAGCCGTTATAGTGGGTTTGCTTGGGCAAATATTACTTTTGCCTATTGTGGCTTTTTTGGTGTGCAAAATATTTGGAGTGGAGGGCGTTTTCTTCATAGGCATTATGCTTATAGCCTGTTGTCCTGGAGGCTCTTCTTCCAATGTTTTTTCTCTTTTGGCAAAAGGCGATGTTGCTTTGAGTATATCTCTTACGGCTTTCAGTAGTGTTATAACTCTTTTTACCTTACCCGTTATTATGAATTTTGTAACCGACTATGTTGGGCATAGCATAGGAATCACTCTTCCTATAAAGAATCTTTTGTTGCAAAATCTTTTGCTTATGTTTCTACCCATAATTATAGGAATAATTATCAATTACAAGAAACCTAACTTGGCTAAAAGGATAGAAAAAGTCCTTTCCAAATTGGCTTTTCCTTTATTAATGCTCTTGGCTCTTGTGTTTTTCATACAAAATTATAAAGTAATTATAGACAATATCCTCTATCTTGGGGCTTGTGTCTTTTGTTTGTTGTTAGGAGCCGTATTGTTAGCCTATTTATTGGGTAAAGTATTCTTTTTGAACAAGAAAGAAAAGCGTACCATAGTTATAGAAGTAGGTATGCAAAACGCCGCTCAAGCCATAGCCATAGCCTCCTCTCCGTTTATTTTCCATAACAATACCATAGCCATTCCTGCCATAATCTATGCTTTGTTGATGAATGTGGTGCTACTTAGTTATGTGGGAATTATAAAATACAGACGCAATGATTAAGGATTTGTTACCAAAGTTTTCCATTGGCTTGGCTCCTATGGACGAAATTACCACTTTTGAATATAGAGAGGTGTGTAAGAAATTTGGTGCAGATGTCTTATTTACAGAGTTTGCCTCCTCCGATGCACTGATAAGAGATGTAGAAAAAAGTTTTAAAAAAATAAGAATTTCGGAAAATCAGCGTCCTATTGCTATACAAATATTTGGCTCAGAAGAAGAAACTCTTGTGCAAGCGGCTCAAAAAGTAGAGGAATTATCGCCCGATTGGATAGATATCAATTGGGGCTGTCCTATGAAAAGAATAGCCGGCAAAGGTGCAGGTAGTGGTATTTTGCAAGATATTCCCAAAATGATAAAACTTACAAAAGCCGTTGTTAATAGCGTTAAACTTCCCGTAAGTGTAAAAACCCGTTTGGGCTATGACGAAAACCACAAAGTGATAGTAGAACTTGCTGAAATGTTGCAAGATGTGGGTATTCAACTTATTAGCATACACGGAAGATGTAAAACTCAAATGTATAAAGGCGAGGCAGATTGGGACTTGATAGGCAAGACAAAAGAAAATCCTCGCCTAAAAATTCCCGTTTTTGGCAACGGAGATATCAATAGCATAGAGAAATTTTGGATATACAAACAAAGATATAATTTGGATGGTATGCTTATAGGACGACATGCCATAGGCAACCCTTATTTTTTTCTCCAATGCAAACAAAAAATGGAAGGTAAAGAAATCTTTGAACCAACGCTTGAGGATAAAATAAATATATGTTTGGAGCATCTAAATCTCTCTTTGCAAAATGGCAACGAAGAACATGCTTGCGTACTGATGAGAAAGTTTTATCCAAGATATTTTGCGGGAGTAAGGAATTTCAAGCCCATAAAACAACAACTCCTAACCACCAAAACCAAACAAGAAGTCATCTCTCTTTTAGAGGAATTAAAAAAGATAAATCAATAATAGATAAGGTTAGCATAGGTTGCAACCACAGGCTGTTTTATAGGGCAAAGCCTGTTGATAGGTTAGCATAGGTTGGAGGCACAGCCTCCAACCTATATTAACCCTCAACCTATTAAAACCTATCAAAACTTGCCTAATAAGAATTTTTTTTCTATCTTTGCAAAATAATTAGGTATAGTGCCTAAAAGTTGAATTATTAATAGCGTTTGCTATTTGTTCAAGAATTTAATGTGAAACTTCGCAACTTTCATATACTTAGAGAATACGAACAAAGGTAACGCCCTGATATAAGTGGGTATTATTTGTATTCTCTATGGTATTGCGAAGACCACACATTAAGCAAATATATCCACTTGCTTTATTTGTAGTCTTCGTTAATAAATTTAGAGAATGGCATAACGCAAAAAAAAAGAAAGTTATGCCAAGAGAAGAAAAATTTTTATTTGAAGAGAATAAAAAACAATTATTCCTTTCTAAACTTAAAGGAAACAACAGAAAATATAAAAGATATACAGGCTCACCACTGCGATATGGTGGCGGGAAATCACTTGCGGTCGGTTATATAATTGAATTGTTACCTGATAATATAACAAAGGTAATAAGTCCATTTATAGGAGGAGGTTCTGTAGAAATTGCTTTGTCTAAAGAGTTAGGAATAAATGTTATTGCATACGATGTTTTTGATTTGTTGGTCAATTATTGGCAGATGCAATTAAAAAATCCTAACAGGCTGTATA
>JAUNWC010000075.1 GCA_030540495.1 Bacteroidota bacterium | reverse complement strand
TGTTGCTTTTTTCTCTTATATGTTGCCTTGTATATACCATAAATTATTTGGTATAAGTTGTCCTTTGTGTGGTTTTCAACGTTCGTTAGAAGCCTTAGTGTGTGGAGAAATAAAAAAGAGTGTATATCTTTTTCCTCCAATTTTCTATGTGTTTTTTATGGTTATTATTTCTGTAATAACATACTATAAACACAAGACCCTAAATACAAAGGCAATGAAAATAAGTTCTTTTATCTTATTGATTCTTTTAGCATTAAATTGTATATATCAAAATTTTGTGGTTTGAAAAAACTTTTTCCAAACCACAAAATTTCTTTAAATATCACTTCTAATTCATTGTTTATAAGGCAGAGGAGAATTGTTTTAGGAATCTTATATCGTTCTCAAAATATTGTCTCAAATCCTTAACATCATATTTTAGCATAGCAATTCTTTCCACACCCATACCAAAGGCAAAGCCCGAATATACCTTACTATCTATGCCGGAGGCCTCCAAAACATTAGGGTCTATCATGCCACAGCCCATAATTTCCAACCAGCCGGTATGTTTACAGATATTACAACCATCACCCTTGCAAATAGTACAAGATATGTCCATTTCGGCACTTGGTTCAGTGAAAGGAAAATAGGATGGACGCAAACGTATTTTAGTATCCTCGCCAAACATTTCTTTTACAAAATAAAGAAGATTTTGTTTCAAATCTGCAAAAGAAACGTTTTTGTCTATATATAGTCCTTCTATTTGGTGAAAAATACAGTGGGCTCTTGCCGATATGGCTTCGTTTCTAAAAACTCTACCCGGAGCAATAATACGAATAGGGGGTTTTATTTTTTCCATAGTTCTAACCTGAACAGAAGAGGTATGAGTACGCAAAAGAATATCATTACCGTCTGCTCTGCCATTTTCCACAAAGAAAGTATCTTGCATATCTCTTGCTGGGTGTTCAGGAGGAAAATTAAGTGCAGAAAAAACATGCCAATCGTCCTCTATTTCAGGTCCTTCTTGTACGGTGTAACCTATGCGGGAGAAAATATCCACAATTTCTTTTCTAACCAAAGTAAGAGGGTGAATGGAACCTAAGGCAACGCTTTCCAAAGGTTTGGTAAAATCTTCCTTAGGTTTGTTTTCTTCTGCTTTTGCTTCTGCTTTTTCTTTTAATTCTTCTATCTTTGCTTGTGCTATTTGTTTTAGTTCGTTGAGTTTTATACCCATTTGTTTTCTGTTTTCGGGTGCAACTTCTTTGAACTTTGCAAACAAATCATTCATAACTCCTTTTTTTCCAAGGTATTCTATTCTAAGATTTTCTAACTCTTCTTTGGTTGCGGAAGTTATTTGTTTTATTTTCTCAATGTGTTTGCTTATTATTTCCTCCATAGTAAAATAGTATTTTTAGGTTGCAAATTTACAAAAATATATCAAAATCCATACAATTTTCTCCCTCTTGTTTGTTTGAATATACAAAAAACTACTAAATAAAAGATAAGAGAAATAAGTTTTTTTTATAACTTTGCAATTCGGATAAACTAACTAACAAAACCTAATGGCTAACATAAAATTTGAAGAAGCATCAATTACGTTAAATATACCTTTTGCTTTGATAGGTATGGTAACTCCGTTGGCTAATTTTCAGGTAGCCTATAGGTTGCAACAAAACATGAGTTGTGAGTTTGAGAAAACTGACGACTTTCTACTCTATAAAAAGAAAATGAAAAAGGACTTGAATTTTCATTGCTTGTTGCAAGTTGATATAACTGAAGGTTTGTCTTATATGTTGTTAGACAATCTTGCTACAGATAATTCGGCTTATATGATAACGGAATTGAAGAGAATGGACTATATTCTTTTGGTGATAGGAAGAGATTTTGCCAACATAACGACAAGTCTTTGCAAGGAACTGCAGAATATACATAACATTTCGTTTGCAAAAGTGTTTTATACTTCGGATAACAAGATTGTTAGTCTAAGAAAAAATATTGTAAAATCATTGGAAGAGGGGATTGAGTATTTCAGAGATAGCAACCAATTGATGAGCGATTTTTATATTTAAAGAAAAATAACTTTTGGGTTATGGAGGATTTGATAAATAAGATAGACAAGAATAAGTTACCAAGCCACGTTGCTATAATTATGGACGGCAATGGACGTTGGGCAAAACAAAGAAATAAGGAGAGAGTTTATGGTCATCAACACGGGGCGCAATCTGTTCGCAATATTTGTGAAATAGCCGCAGAAATAGGAGTCAAATACCTAACCCTTTATACTTTTTCAAAAGAAAATTGGGCAAGACCCAAACAGGAAGTAGATGCTCTTATGCAAATGCTCATATACTATCTTAACCATGAGGAAAAAACCTTTATGGACAACCAAATAAGGTTGACAACAATAGGAGATACAAGCGAACTTTCCATAGAAACACAAGAGGCTCTTACCACTATGATGGATAAGACAAAAAATAACAAAAAAATGACTCTTGTGCTTGCTTTGAATTATAGTTCAAAATGGGAGTTAGTTCAGATGGTAAAGAGAATTTCAGAAGATATTTTAGCAAACAAAATCAAAGTATTGGATATAGACGAGGATACTCTTGCTAATAATCTTTGCACCAAAGATATGCCTGACGTAGATTTGCTAATAAGAACTTCGGGCGAGGAAAGAATAAGCAATTTTATGCTTTGGCAAATAGCATATTCTGAATTATATTTTACGGATATTCTTTGGCCTGATTTTTCTAAAAAAGACTTCTGCGAGGCTATCTTAGATTATCAAAAAAGGGAGAGACGCTATGGTAAAACTTCTGAGCAAATAAGCGAGGAAAAGTAATTTTTTTTGACTTACATAAAATTAAATAGAAAAAATGACGTTATCTTTATCAATGCATAGATTAGAAATCTTTTTTAGTATGAACTTAAAAAAAATAAAACCAAATATATTATTCTTGTTTTTGTTGTTGGTTACTTCCATACTTTCTGCTCAAACTAATATTGTGGATTTGGATTATTATTCTCCTAAGGAATACGAAATAGGAGATATCACTATAACAGGAGCGGACGAATTGGACGAAAACTCGGTAATACTTCTTTCGGGTATAAGCAAAGGACAAAAAATATATATCCCTTCTGACAAATTTTCTAACGCAATAGATAAACTTTGGAAACAAGGCATATTTGATGAGGTACATATATATATAACAAAGATTGAGGGTAGAACGGTTTTTTTGGAATATAATTTGAAGACAAAGCCAAGACTTTCTTACTTTAAGTTCTCGGGAGATATTTCTCGCTCCGAAGCCGATAAGGTAAAAGAAAAACTAAACATTGCTGTTGGAGATGTAGTAACCGAAAATATGAAAAACACTTGCAAAAATCTTATCAATGAGTTTTTTGTGGATAAGGGTTACTATATGGTAAAGACAGAGATAATAGAAGAGAGGGATACTACTACAAATAGAAAAGAATCGCACCTTGTCTTTGAGGTAAATAAGGGAAAGAAAATAAAAATAGGTCAAATAAACATTGAGGGCAATGAATTTCTTTCTGATAGCAAGATAAGAAGACAAATGAAAAACACCAAGCAAAGAACCTGGTGGAGATTTTGGAAATCTTCTCGTTTTCAGAAAAATGAATATGAGCAAGACCTTGACCTTATAATAGACAAATACAATAACGAAGGATACAGAGATGCGAGAATAGTATCGGATACTTTCTTTGTGCAGAATAGACCTGTGAAGAAAGGTTTTTTTAGAAGTATGGGTAGAGGAATAGCAAGTATTTTTGGCAAGAAAAAGAAAACTTCTGTTGATGAAATGGTAATAAATCTAAACCTCTATGAGGGCAAGAAGTTTTATTTCAGAAATATTACATGGGTAGGAAATACTAAATATTCTTCCGACTACTTATCTAAACTTTTGAGAATAAACAAAGGTGATGTTTATAACAAAGAACTATTAGAGAGAAACGTAAATTATGACCCTACTGGCAAGGATATTTCCTCGCTATACTTGGACGATGGTTACTTGTTTTTTAGGGTAATACCTACGGAACTTAATGTAGAAAACGACTCCATAGATATAGAAATGCGTATATACGAAGGCAAACAGGCTCGTATAGGTACGGTTAGTCTTAGTGGCAATACAAATACAAACGACTATGTTGTTATGAGGGAGTTGAAAACATTGCCGGGAGAGTTGTTTTCAAGAGATGATGTTATTCGTTCCATAAGAGAAATACAACAATTAGGCTTTTTTAATGCAGAGAAAATTAATCCCAAAGTAGAGCCTAATGCAGAAAACGGAACTGTGGATATAGAGTATCAAGTGGAAGAAACTTCTTCTTCTCGTATAGAGTTGCAAGGAGGTTGGGGCGGATATGGTACGGCTATATTTACTGTTGGTTTGGCTTTGGATAATTTTGCTGCAAGCAAAGTATTTAACCCTAAGGCTTGGCGACCTTTTCCTGTGGGCGAGGGACAGAAAATCTCTTTGCGTATAAATACTAATGGTTCTTATTATTATTCGGGCTCTTTTGGTTTTACAGAGCCATGGCTTGGAGGTAGAAAACCACGCGCCTTATCCTTTGGAGCATACTATTCTTATCAGGACGATTCTTATTACAATACTTCTAACAGAGACTACTATCTTGGAATATTTGGAGCCTATGTATCTTTGGGACAACGTTTGCAATGGCCAGACGATTACTTTACTTTTTCTCAAGGAATACGTTACAAAAGATATAGTGTAAAGAATTGGACTTCCTTTATTATGCCAACGGGAACTTCTAACGATATTGCTTACACTTTGTCCATAGGTAGAAACTCTATAGACCAACTTATTTACCCCCGCTCGGGTAGTGAGGTATCTTTGGATGGTGCATTTACTTTCCCTTATTCTTTGGTCAATGGTAAGGATTATTCTACTATGGACAACAAAGAAAAATACGAATGGTTAGAATACTATAAACTTAATCTTAGATTGGCTTGGTACTTTAATATAGTGGATGATTTGGTGCTTTCTGCTCGTAGTCGTTTTGGCTTTTTGGGAAGATATAATAGCGATTTGGATTACTCTCCTTTCGATAGATTTTATTTGGGAGGAGATGGTCTTACGGGATATGCTCTTGATGGTAGAGAGTTGGTTGCTTTGAGAGGTTATGGTAATTCTTCTTTGACAGGAGATAATGGAGCAACAGTATTTGACAAATTTACCATAGAGTTGCGTTACCCTATTACCCTAAATCCTTCTGCCTCTGTGTTCGCTCTTGCTTTTATGGAAGGTGGTAACTCTTGGGCAGATTTCAAAGGATTTGCACCTTTTACTATGTATCGTTCTGCCGGTGTGGGTATCAGGATATATATGGCAATGTTTGGTATGCTTGGATTGGATTGGGGATATGGATTTGACCCTGAATATGGCGGTACAAGACGTTCGGGCGGACAGTTCCACATATCTTTGCAAAACTCCATAGATTAACAAAGACAAAAAAGTATAGTATTTGAAAACAGAAAAAAAACTAAAATTAAAATGAAAAAGATATTTGTAATATTGTCGCTTTTGATTTTTGGCGTTTGTTCTTACGCTCAAAAGTTTGCTTGTGTAGATACGGAATACATATTAAATAATATGCCAGAGTATAAGCAAGCACAAAAAGAATTGGAAGAAGTCTCTTTGCAATGGCAAAAAGATATAGAAAACAAACTTGCTGAGGTGGATAGGATGTATCGCTCCTATCAAGCAGAGGCTTTGCTACTGCCCGATGATTTAAAAACAAAACGAGAAAATGAAATAGTTGCGGCTGAGAAAGAGGCTAAGAATCTTCAAAAACAAAGATTTGGCTCAGAAGGAGATTTATCAAAAAAACGTTCCGAACTTATCAAACCCATACAAGACAAAATATATAATGCCATAGAAAAAATTGCTAAGGAGAAAAACTATTCTATGGTTTTGGATAAGGCTTCGGGTGCCACAGTTCTTTTTATAGATAGCAAAACAGATGTTAGTGACCTTGTGCTTGCTGAATTGGGTTATAAGGTAAATACTTCTTCGGCAACAAAAAGATAAAATAACAGAATATTAAATAATAAAAAATAGTTACATAGATGAAAAAAGCAATTCAATTATTGTCATTATGCTTTGTGTTGGCATTTACAATCAACACTTCTTTTGCTCAAAGAGCCTTAAAAGTAGGTCATTTTAATGCATCGGAACTTATACGCAAGATGCCTGACTATGATTCTGCTCAAAATCAATTGCAAACCTACGCAACTCAGTTGAGAACAGAGTTAGATGCTATGCAAAAAGAATATGAGCGTATGGTGGCTGAATATGAGGCAAAACAAGACCAGTTGTCTGACCTACTTAAACAAAACAAACAAAAGGAAATTCAAGACATTTATAGCAGAATTTACACTTTCAGAGAAAATTCTCAAGCAGAATTGAGTTCCAAAGAGCAAGAATTGATTCAAGCCATATATGAAAAAGTGCGTGTAGCGACAGAAAATGTTGCAAAAGCCAACAAATATGACTACATAATAGAAAAGAATGGAATTCTTTGGTATGCTACTGATAACGATGATGTTACAGCCCTTATAGAAAAGGAATTAGGTCTTAGAAAATAAAAATTTTAGAAAAAAAAGTAAAAAAAGTTTTGCAAGTTTGGAAAATGGTAGTATCTTTGCAAACGCAAAACTTGAAGCGGATGTGGCGTAATTGGTAGCCGCGATAGACTTAGGATCTATTGTCGAGAGGCGTGGGGGTTCGAGTCCCTTCATCCGCACAAAGAGAGGACCTTAGAGCAAAAGACTTTAAGGTTCTTTTTCTTTTACCACCTTTTTAGATAGGTTGTTATAAGTTCATATAAGTTATTTTATGTTAGAATAAAAGGAGTATTGTTTTTTTATAACACGTTTATGTGTCTTATGAAATAACTTGAGGTTGTATAACAATGGAAATTATTTCTTTTAGAAAAAAGAATAATAATAACTTTCATAATTTCATTTTTTTACAAAGGATTTTAACAT
>JAUNWC010000074.1 GCA_030540495.1 Bacteroidota bacterium | reverse complement strand
ATAACTTATGCTAACCTATAAGGAGGTTTAGCCACCTCTAACCTACAAAAAACTAATCTTTTACAAAATCAAACAGGTCGGTTTCGCGGGAGGCAAACAAAGAAAGTTGATTTTTTATTTCTTCTTCGGGCATATTTACGTTTGCAGATAAAAATTCGTGTACAACTTTTTTGATAACAATCTTTGGGGAAGATTCATTAAGTTCGCAATACCTTTTTAGCAACACAGCATCCTTTGCTGTAATACTTAGCGGTATTTGTTTGTATTTTTTTGTGTTTATATCGTTTTTTTTTCTCATCTTTGCACAGAAAATTTATTTACATTTTGCAAACAAATGTTTTGAGGGTCAAAATTAGTATATTTTTTGATTTTCAAACCATAAAAAGATAAAAAAATATGATAAACAAAGAAACAGAACTGTATAACAAACTAACTCAAAACTCTACTTTTTTTCTTCTTGCAGGACCTTGCGTTATAGAAGACGAGCAAACTCCCTTTGCCATTGCCCAAGAATTGAAAGAGATTACTCAACGTTTGCAAATACCTTTTGTTTTCAAAGCCTCATATAGAAAAGCCAACCGCTCTCGTTTAGACTCTTTTACGGGCATAGGTGACAAGAGAGCCATAGAGGTTTTAAGCGAAATAAAAAGACATTTGAATTTGCCTATAATTACAGATATACACGAATGTTGTGAGGTGGATATGGTTTCGCAAGTGGCAGATATTTTACAAATACCAGCCTTTCTTTGTAGGCAAACTGACCTTTTGGTATGTGCGGCAAAAAGTCAAAAAATAGTAAATATAAAAAAAGGTCAATTTCTATCTCCAGAGAGTATGCGATTTACTTTGGACAAAGTTTTGCAATCAAATAACGAGAAAGTAATGCTGACGGATAGAGGCACTTTCTTTGGTTATCAAGACCTTGTGGTAGATATAAGAAGCATTCCTATAATGAAGAGTTTGAATTGTCCTGTGGTTATGGATGTTACACACTCTTTGCAAAAACCTAATCAAACGGCAGGTGTTTCGGGAGGCGACCCTCAAATGATAGAAACCATTGCCCGTGCAGCCATTAGTGTTGGAGCAGACGGCATATTTATGGAAACTCACCCTGCCCCAGAGCAAGCCAAGAGCGATGGAAAAAATATGCTACAACTCTCAGAAGTAGAACCTTTGCTAAACAAACTTAAACAATTAAAAGCCTTAGTAAATACTTTTTAAGAAGGAGAGAGCGTCTTGCTACAAAAACCTCGCAAATTTTCGTTATTTTAATTATTTTGTGTAATTTTGCAAAAGATTAGCGTTGTATTTATTAGAAAGGGAGATTTTTTGATATCAATACTTTATACTAACGCACTTATAAGAAAAAGAATATTTGACTAAACAAGCGTATAAATGGAGGAACAAAATTCTAAAATACAAAAAGTTGATATTGGTAAACAGGTAAAACAAGCATTTATAGATTATGCTATGAGTGTTATTGTTGCTCGTGCTTTGCCGGATGCAAGAGATGGAATGAAACCCGTACATCGTAGAATAGTTTTTGCTATGGATGATATGGGTATGTACTACAACACCAAACACAAAAAATCTGCCAGAATAGTTGGAGAAGTTCTTGGTAAGTATCACCCACACGGAGATTCTTCTGTTTATGGTGCTATGGTTAGAATGGCACAACCTTGGGCTTTGCGTTATCCTTTGGTTGATGGACAAGGTAACTTTGGTAGCATAGACCTTGACCCTGCGGCTGCTATGCGTTACACAGAGGCTCGTATGTCAAAAATTGCTTCTGAGTTGTTGGCAGATATAGATAAGGATACAGTTGATTTTCAAAACAATTTTGATGATTCTTTGCGTGAGCCTACTGTTTTGCCTACCAAAATACCTACTTTGTTGGTCAATGGTTCCAATGGTATAGCCGTAGGTATGGCAACCAATATGGCTCCTCATAATCTTTCTGAATCCATAGATGGTATTGTTGCCTATATAGACAACAAGGATATTACCATAGACGAACTTATGCAATATATTAAGGCTCCGGATTTTCCTACCGGTGGCATTATCTATGGTTACGAAGGCGTAAAAAAGGCTTATCACACAGGACGAGGTCAGGTGGTTATTAGAGGACATGCCAACATAGAGACAAGTAGGAACGGCGACAATGAGCAAATAGTGGTTACTTCTATTCCTTATGAGGTTTGCAAATCGGATATGATAAAACATCAAGCCGAATTGGTAAATGACAAAAGGATAGAAGGAATTTCTCAAATAAAAGACGAAAGTAACAAAGACGGAATACGCATAGTCTATAAATTGAAAAGAGATGCTATTTCTAATGTAGTGCTTAACAAACTTTATCAATATTCTGAATTACAATCTTCTTTCTCCATTAACAATATTGCTTTGGTTAATGGCAGACCAAAACTTCTTAACCTAAAGGATATTATTTCTGTATTTGTGGAACACAGAAGACAAGTAACAGAAAGACGCACCAAATACGAACTTAGAAAAGCAGAGGAAAGAATCCATATAGTAGAAGGTTTGTTAAAGGCGCAAGATTTTATTGATGAGATAATAGATTTGATACGCTCTTCCGCTACCATCAAAATTGCCAAAGAGGGTATGATGGAAAGGTGGGATTTCTCTGATTTGCAAGCCTCTGCAATTGTGGCTATGCGTTTGGGACAACTTACCGGAATGGAAAGAGATAAATTGCAACAAGAGTTTGATGAACTAACTGCCAAAATCAATCGTTGTAAGGAAATACTTGGAGATATAAACGTATTGATGCAGGTGGTTAAGGACGAATTGTTGCAAATCAAAGAGAAGTATGGCGACAAGCGAAGAAGTGAGATAGAATTTCAGTCCAAAGATTTTAGAATAGAGGATATGATACCTAACGAAAAAGTGGTTATTACTATTTCTCACGTTGGGTATATAAAACGTACTCCTTTGAGTGAATACAGGACACAAAACCGAGGAGGTAAGGGCTCAAGAGGTTCAGCCACAAGGGAGGAAGACTTTATAGAATATGTTTATGTGGCATCTATGCACGACTATATGCTTTTGTTTACCAACAAAGGTCGTTTGCATTGGATACGCGTCTATGATATACCAGAGGGAACGAAAACAAGTAAGGGTAGAGCCATACAAAACATATTGCAAATGGAACCAGACGAGGTTGTAAAAGCATTTATAAATACCGAAGACCTTAAAAACGAAGAATATGTAAATTCTAAATATGTTATTCTTTGCACCAAGAAAGGTATAATAAAGAAGACCTCTTTGGACGCATATGCTCACCCAAGAGCAAAAGGTATTATAGCCCTAACCATAAGAGAGGATGATGAATTGTTGGAGGCTCGTTTGACAAATGGCGAAAGCGAAGTAATGATGGCGGTAAAGAGTGGTCGTTGCATACGTTTCAACGAAAAAGGCGTGCGACCTATGGGTAGAAGTGCAAGCGGAGTAAAAGCCATAAGTTTGGATACAAAGAGCGATGAGGTTATAGGAATGATATGTGTTGAGGATATGACTCGGAACGTTATGGTTGTTTCGGAAAATGGATATGGCAAACGTAGTGAGATAGAAGAATATAGAATAACAAATAGGGGAGGTAAGGGCGTTAAAACCATAAACATTACAGAGAAAACGGGTAGTCTTGTAGCTATTAAGGATGTTACTGACGAGGATGACCTTATGATAATGAACCGCTCTGGGCTAACCATACGCTTGGCAGTCAATACCGTTAGACTTATGGGAAGAGCGACACAAGGAGTAAGGCTAATAGAGTTAAAGAAAAATGATGTTATTGCCGCTGTTACTCGTATTCAACACGAGCAAGAGGTAAATACAGATGGCACAGAAATTGAAGACAATACACAAGAAATAGAGAACTAAGTATTAATAAAATAATAGAAAGACAATGAAAAGGAGTTTTTTATTCATGGCACTTTTGAGCATTACTGCTTTGGTGTCGGCACAAACAATGAAAGTGCAGAGTGCTTACTCTGACATGAAGAACGGTCGTCTTTTGAATGCTAAACAAAATATAGATGATGCTATGAAGGATGACAAAACTTCCAAAGAGGCAAAAACTTGGAACTATGCCGGTGTTATCTATACTCAAATAGTTCAGGCTATGGAGGACGAGAACACAGATAAGAAAACAAAGAAAGAATTGAAGAAAATATCCGAGAGTAAGGAGCAACTTTGCGATAGTGGTTTGGAATTTTTGAAAAAATGTTTGACCATAGACAAAGAACACGAATACACCTCTTCTTCCATAGAGGCTATGAAGGTGCTTTGTGTTTATGCCTATACTTACGCAATAGCAGATTATAATAATCAAAAATATGAGTCGGCTCAAGCAAAGTTTCACTCAGTAGCAGAAAACGCCACAGTAGCACAACATAATAATTTGGTTTTGGATGCTAAGTATTATGAGGCAGATTGTTACAGAGTGTTGAAACAACCAGAAAAGGAAATGGCTTTATATAGAGAACTTGCCAAAATGAACACAAAGCATGGAGATGTTTATATGAAAATCTATGCTGATAATATGGCGGCAAAGGATACTACCAAAGCCATCAATGCTTTGAAAAAAGGTATTAGACTTACAGCAAAGGATACTACAATGAACATTTCTTTGAAATCTGCTTTGGCTCAAACCTATATTTGGTCAAACAAAACTGAGGAGGCTAATAAAATAATAGACTCTCTTTTGGTGGGTAATGAAAGTAATGTTGTTGCTCTTAATTCGGTTGCCAAAATATATGTGGATTTGAGTCAAATCAAACAAGCCGAAGATTTATTCAACAAGTCTATAAGTGTAAATCCTAATCAAACAGATGCTTACAGAGGTATGGGTATTTTGAATTATAACCAAGCCGTTACAGAAAACGAACTTGCAGACAAACTTCCACCAGACCCTGCTTACGATGAGGAATACAATGCTCACAAAAAAGCATCTTTTGAGTTTTTTGAAAAATCTATACCTTTTTATAACAAAGTGTTAGAAAAAGACCCTAATGATTTTGAATCTCTTAAGGCATTGAAAACAGTTTATGCACAACTTTCCTCTCGCTCAGATTCTGATGCAGAAACCAAGCAAGCATATAGACTGAAATATACAGAGGTAAGTGAAAAACTAAATACTTTGATACAATAAAAAACAAAAAAAGATAAAAATCTATTGCAAATCAAAAAAAAGTTTCTATCTTTGCAATAGATTTTTATCTAAGATAATGATTTAAAATTTTTATAAAAACAAACTTTAAAAACCATTTAAAAAAATGAAAAGGATTACGTTCTTAGCACTTGCAATGTGCATGACATTTGGGCTAATGGCTCAAGAGTTTTTGAAGCCTGTGGGCAAAAGAGTTAATACTCCTGTGACTAACGGTATAGCGTTGAAGACAACTTCTTCTACTATTTCTAACGTTACTGTTGGAGCAGAGGTATTGCAGACAAATGAAGCTAATGAAGAATACATTGGTTTCCCTGTTTCTTATACTATTTCTTTGAATGATGACGCTGTAAAATGTTTCTCTGTAATGTATGGTGCAGGACAGTTGCAAGCATTCATAGACACTTCTTCGACATACAACTCTATGGATGAGTATCTTTTGGCATATGCAAATTATTACATACAGTTATACGCTGCTTATGGAATGACATATGACCCATTCACAACTGGTGGAACTTCTGGTTATAGCGGACTTTATGGAAATACTCAATACGAAGTATATGTATTGTCTATAAATGCAGATACTACAGAAACTCACGTTACTACTCAAATAATCACTACTCCAAATTCAACAAATTGGAATGGAACTGCTACTGCTACTGTTTCAAAGACAGATGACGTAAGCGTTGGTGAAATCAACTGGAATGTTTCTGTTGAGAATACAAGAGAGTTCTACTTCTTCTGTGAAGAGAACAATGCAGACGGAGCAAGATACTACATTGAGAACTATGGAATGGAAGAAGAAGAGGGATATGCTTACAACGCATACGCTTGGGGAAATAGCAACTATTCTCAATATTTCTCTTATGAGTGGAACGGAGATGTAAATACTTATTGGGCAGGTAACCTATTTACAGAAGACGGTACTTGGGTAGAAGGAACAGAGTATGTATATGGTCTTTTGCCTTACAACGGTAATGGAGAAGAAGGTACATTTACTTACGCTATATTTACATACGGAAGTGCTAATTTGAATGACGTTGTTGAACTTACAAATATGCAAGTTTATCCTAACCCTGCAAGAGAAACATTGAACATAAACTCTAAAGTTAATATGACAAAAGTAGAACTTTACAATACTTTGGGTCAAGTAGTTTATACTAACAGTGTTAATTCTAACAGCGTTAATATCCCTGTATCTAACCTAAACAACGGAACATACATTGTTAAGGCTTATGCTGACGGTGTAGTTGTAAATAGAAAAGTTGTTATTGAATAATTATTCTAAATAAACTAACATACAGACAGGGGGGCTTTGACCTCTTGTCTGTTTTTTTATAAGATTATGGATAAATAATATTTGAGAGACCTCGCTCTAAAGTATAACACAAAGGAATTTATAAACAACGACCCTATTTCTTTTCCTCATAAGTACAAAGAAAAAAAAGATATAGAGATAGCCGCTTTTATTGCCCAGTGGTTTGCTTATGGCAAAAGAGAAAATTTTCTTTGCATATTGGACAGACTTGCCCTTGATATGCCTTCTCCCTATCTATATATAAAAAACAGAGATTTTGACAAATACCACAATCAAACCAAAAACCTATATAGATTTTATACTTATAATGATTTTTATTTGCTTTGTCAATCGCTTTACAATATTTATTTCCTTTTGGGAAGGGGAAAATATGATATGCAAAGAGTTCTGAAAGAAAATATAAATTCCTCTGATATTACAACTGAGCAAGTATTACAAAGCATTATCTCTATGTTTAAGGGGGTTAAAGGAGTTCCTCAAAATCTTAATTCTGCTTGTAAACGTCTTTGTATGTTTCTTCGTTGGATGGTAAGAAGAGACGGTATTGT
>JAUNWC010000073.1 GCA_030540495.1 Bacteroidota bacterium | reverse complement strand
TTATCTAATTTTATCACACTTCTAAGGTAACGGCTTGCTTTTTTCAATGCCTCTTGATTGAGAATAAAATTATCCTCCAAATCCATTTCATATTCTTTTTCGTATTGAGTTTTATAGGCTTTAAATTTATCTTGCAAATCTTCGCTTTCCATAACTTTCTCGGAAAATACTTCGGTGTCAAAGTTTTTATTTTCCTTAAAAAACGCAGAACTTCTATTTAATATTTCTGCTTGGTCGGCTTTAGTAATTTCATATTCTTGTGGCAAATACTCAGTTACAAAATTTTTGCATAGGCTTAACATATTTTCTGTCTTAAAATAAGAGTCTTGTCTTTGACGTAGCGAGAGAAAATCATCTATCCAATACACAGCCTCATTGCCCTTGGAATTATTATCCACTACTGCCACGACATATCCATCTTCTCTTTCCTTGTTAAAAACTATGCAACCTTTGTCTAATTTATTGATGTTTATTCCATTATCTTGCTCTATATCAAAATTGTCGCCCTGGGGAAATACTTTTAAATATGTTTCTTTATTCTCACTCTTAAAAATACCAACAGCATCCACTATATCCCCATCCAAATAGCATTGTTTCATATAAGTAATATAGAGTTCTCCGCTTTTGATGTTTGGATGGACAGAGACATCATATAAATGTTGTGCAATATTGCAACTTTCCTCATAAAGATTGGTTTTTGCATCATCAAAAATATTGCTTATTGCATTATACATACCATTGAAGCCTACATCACTATCGTTGGTAAAAACATAGTATTGACTACCCTTGAAAGGAGTGGTAAAATATTGTAGAAGCAACGAAGAAATATCACTGTTAAGTATATATGGAGCAGCCGATAAAATTATTTGCTCGCCATTGGCTTTATTGCCCACCTTATGCAAAACCAAACGTTCTAAGGTTGCATCTTCACATGTCATCATAATTCTAAAAGATTATTTTATTGATTTTTATATTTGTTAGAAGATTCCCTTTGAGGTTTTTCTTCTTTTTCTATGGCAGAAAGTATAACAACTATTTCTCCCTTAAATTGCGTATCCTTATATTTGTCCAATAACTCTTGAATACTTCCTCTTATATGTTGTTCAAATTTTTTGCTTATCTCTCTGCTTATACAGACTTTTCTTTCCGAGCCAAAAGTTTCTTGTAATTCTTGCAAAAGTTTGCCAACTCTAAACGGAGATTCATAAAAAATCAAAGTGCGTTTTTCGTCTTTCAATTCGTTTAGACGGGCTTGTCTGCCTTTTTTGTGAGGTAAAAAACCCTCAAAACAGAACTTCTCACAGGGAAAGCCTGAGTCTATTAGCGCTGGCACAAAGGCTGTTGCTCCCGGCAAACATTCTACTTTTATATCTTCCTTGATACACTCTCTTACAAGCAAAAATCCCGGGTCAGATATTCCCGGCGTTCCCGCATCTGTTATCAATGCAATGTCTTCTTGAGATTTCAATCTCTGTATTATCTGCTCTATGCTCCTATGCTCGTTGAATAAATGATGAGATTGCAAAGGAGTATTTATTTCATAGTGCTTCAACAAAGGCAAAGAAGTCCTTGTATCCTCTGCAAGTATCAAGGACACTTCTTTTAAAATTCTCACTGCCCTAAAAGTAAAATCTTCTAAATTACCCACAGGAGTAGGAACAAGATATAACATAGGCTTATGGTTTGGAAAGTTTGAAAAAATGAATTATTGCGGATTAGCGTTTTTTGTATAAAAACTCTTTTTCGCTAATCCACAAATAAAACAAATCTACGCTTGCTCCTGAGCAGCAACAAGTTCGTCTGTCATTTCAAGGTTGTGATATACGGCTTGTACATCATCATCCTCTTCTATGGTATCCACAAGTTTCAATACCTTTAATCCTTGCTCCACTGGTATGGTTTGAGTATTGTTTGGAATACGTTGCAACTCAGCACTCTCTGCCTCTATACCTGCTTTTTCCAAAGCGGAGTTCATATTTGCAAAGTCTTCCATTTTGGTATAAACAGTGAAATACTCCTCGTCTTGCTCTATATCATCTGCTCCTGCATCTATCAATTGCATTTCAAGTTCTTCTGGGTTTCTATCTCCTATTTTTATTTGAAAAACTCCTTTTCTTTCAAACAAAAAAGACAAAGAGCCATTTGTTCCCAAACTACCTCCCAATTTATTGAAAATACTACGAACAGAGGCAACGGTTCTATTGTTGTTATCTGTCAAACACTCCACAAAGATAGCAATGCCATGTGGAGCATATCCCTCAAAAGTAATCTCTTGCAAAGCCGCCGTTGATTTGTCGCTTGCCTTAGATATTGCTCGTTGAAGAGTATCCTTTGGCATATTGGCTCCTTTTGCATTTTGAACTGCCAAACGCAAACGTGCATTAGATTCTGGGTCTGGTCCTCCTTCCTTAACTGCTACAGTAATATCCTTTAATATTTTGGAAAATATCTTTGAACGTTTTGCATCCAAAGCTCCTTTTTTTCTCTTAATAGTAGACCATTTATTATGTCCTGACATAGTAAAATTATTATTTTTTATTGTTTATAAATTATATTTAACTCTTTTTTTCTTAACCTCTAAAACCAATTATCTCCCTTATGTCCTTTATAGTCTGCTCCGCACTTTTTCTTGCCTTTTGAGCACCTATTTCCATAACATCATTAAGGTATTTTTCATCCGAGGAGAATTGCTTGATTTTCTCTCTTATAGGAGTAAGGAAAATATTCATATCCTCAAATAATTGTTTTTTCATATCTCCATAACGTATGGTGCAATCGTTATAAGCATCCTCAAACTGCTGTACTACTTCTGTCTTGCTAACCGAACGCATTAAGGCAAAAAGATTTTGTATCTCTATTGGTTTTTCTTGATTTTTTTCCACAGGACCAGTGTCTGTCTTTGCCCTCATTATTTTTTTCTTTAATTCATTAGACTCGTCTGTTAGATAAATAGTGGCTTGTTCTCCGCAAGATTTACTCATTTTGCCATTGCCGTCCAAAGAAGGTATTTTTATAAGATTTTCTCCAAAATTAAAAGCCTGAGGCATAGGGAAGTAATCTACTTTATACATATTATTAAACCTCTGGGCGAAATCTCTTGTCATTTCCAAGTGTTGCTGTTGGTCTTTACCCACAGGAACTTTGGTAGCACGATGCAAAAGAATATCCGCAGCCATAAGAGTTGGATAGGTCAATAGTCCTGCATTTACGTTATTTGGATTTTGTCTAACTTTTTCCTTAAAAGCAGCAACTCTTTGTAATTCTCCCACATATACAAGCATGTTAAGATACATATACAACTCTGCAACCTGAGGAACACTACTTTGAACGTATATTGTAGATTTTTGAGGGTCTAATCCACAAGCAAGATATTGGGCAAGTATAGTCCTAACATTTTTTTGCAAATCTTCAGGGTGTGGATGAGTGGTCAGCAAATGATAATCTGCTATAAAGAAATAACAATTTTCTGTCTCTTGCAACGCTATATAATTCTTTAATGCTCCAAAATAACTTCCCAAATGCAAGTTACCCGTTGGACGCATACCGCTAAGTACTATTTCCATTTCTCTCTGCTTTTATTCAAAAACCTCTTTTTATTCTGCAAAGTTAGTATATTTTTTTGACTTTATAAAAGATAGAGTTTTTTTGTGTAGGTTTTAAGATAGGTCCTTATAGTTTATTGATAAGAAGACATAGCCTTCAACTTATGCTAACCTAACTCAACCTGTTTACAAATAAAAACAATTATTTTAGCAAGTATTCAAACATTTTTTTTGCTTGCCCAACCGATTTAATATCTTTTACTATAAGAATAAGTGATTGGTTCTCTTCTTTCAACAAACAACGAGTAGGAAATTGATTGGCAAACAATATTATACGTTGAAATTTTTCGGAGGAATAGAATTCAGAATTTTTATTTCTAACAAATATCAATTGAGCTTTTTCTTTTTTTAGTTTCAAATTCTCTACTGCCAAAAGTTTTGCCATTTTTCTTATTCTTACTATATCAAACAAATCCAAAGTCTGTTGAGGAATTTTGCCAAACCTATCCCTAAGTTCTCTTTCCAAACGTTGCAAATCTTCCTCTTCATTCATAGAGTCCAACTCTTTATAGATTTTGAATCTTTCTGTTACATTGGAAATATAATTATCCGGTATCAATACCTCCATATCCGTTTCTACTAAGCAATCTTTAACAAAGTCTCTTTTCTCCTGTTGATACAAATAAGCATAGTCGTTTTCCTTTAATTCCTCCATCGCCTCTTGAAGAATCTTGTTATAAGTATCATAACCTATATCGGAAATAAAACCACTTTGCTCGGCTCCAAGAATATTGCCTGCTCCTCTTATGTCAAGGTCCCTCATACTAAGAGCAAAGCCTGAACCTATAGAAGAAAATTCGCTTATTGCTTGCAAACGTTTATAAGCCTGCTGTGTAAGTATGTTTTCAGAAGGAACAACCAAATAACAATAGGCTTTTTTGTTACTACGCCCTACCCTACCTCTTAACTGATGCAAATCCGATAAGCCATAATTTTGAGCATCATTAATAATAATAGTGTTTGCGTTTGGAATATCTAAGCCATTTTCTACTATAGTGGTGGATAGAAGTATATCGTATTGTTCGTTTATAAAATCCATCATTATTTGCTCCAAAACCTTACCTTCCATTTGCCCATGTCCTATGGCTATACGTGCTTGTGGCACAAGTTTATTAAGCAAAGTGCGTATGTTTTCCAAATTTTGTATCCTATTATGAACAAAAAACACTTGCCCACCCCTATTAAGTTCATTAACTATTGCCTTACGCAAAATATCTTGGTCTAAACCATTTACTATTTGGGTGGTTATAGGCTGACGGTTGGGTGGAGCCGTATTGATAACCGATAAATCTCTTGCCCCCATAAGCGAAAATTGAAGCGTCCTCGGTATTGGTGTGGCAGTAAGAGTCAGGGTATCTACATTTACTTTCATTTGTTTGATTTTTTCCTTTACCGAGACTCCAAACTTTTGTTCCTCATCTATTATCAACAATCCCAAATCCTTAAATTCTATGTTTTTTGACACTATTGCATGCGTTCCTATGATTATGTCTATACGTCCGTTTTTAAGGTCTTTTAGTATTTGAGTTTTTTCCTTTGAAGAACGAAACCTATTTAAGTAATCCACATGACAAGGCATATTTTTCAATCTTTCAGAAAAAGTTTTATAGTGTTGAAATGCAAGTATTGTAGTAGGCACAAGCACTGCCACTTGCTTAGAATCATTGACGGCTTTGAAAGCCGCCCTTACGGCAACCTCTGTTTTGCCAAAACCAACATCCCCACAAATCAATCTATCCATAGGATAAGAGAGTTCCATATCTTTTTTTACTGCCTTTACGGCTTTGTATTGGTCTGGCGTATCCTCATAGATAAAAGAAGCCTCCAACTCGTTCTGCAAATAAGAATCGGAAGAAAAGGCAAAACCTTTGCTTGCTTTTCTTTGCGCATAGAGTTTTATAAGGTCTTTGGCTATGTCTTTAACTTTCTTTTTCGTCTTTTCTTTTAGAGTTTGCCAAGCAGAAGAACCCAATTTGTTTAGTTTTGGCTCAATGCCATCGCTTGAAGTATAACGAGAAATTTTGTGCAAAGAGTGAATTGATACGTAAAGTATATCATTGTTTTTGTAAATCAAACGAATAGCCTCTTGTATTTTGCCATTATTGTTAAGTTTTTCCAAGCCCGAGAATTTACCTACACCATAGTCCATATGTGTTACATAGTCGCCCGGTTTTAGGTTTATAAGTTCGTCTATTGTGAGACTTTCTTTTTTATCTACATTGTTTTTTATCCGATAACGATTATAGCGATTAAAAAGTTGATGGTCTGTGAGATAACTTTTTTTGTTGTCGTTGTCTATAAAACCTGCCGATATACTAAAATCAAAATACCTAACTCTTAATATCTTTTCCTTGTTTTTGTATTCTGTTATTATATTTTGTATTCTCTGCTTTTGCTTGTCATCTCTTACAAAAAATACATTGTCATACCCCTGCAAAGAAAGTTCCTCCAATTTATCAGCAAAGAGAGAAAAATCTTGATTAAAAGAGGGTTGCATATCCGTATAGAAATCCAAAGACAAAGTATGGCTTTTCTGAAAGGCAAGCCCAGTTTCCACCATTGCAAAAGAAGAAATGCTCTCTATTACCTCATCCCTTGTAAGATAGTTTTTTTGCATTTGTAGACTCTCATATTTTTTTGAGCAAGACTCCAAAGCAACAGTTAGATTTTTTGCCCATACTATGCTATCTTTGTCAAAGTAAGAAAACAAAGAAATTTTCTTCTTTTCATCATGCTCCAAATCTGGAAGAATAAGAAAACTATCTTTTTCCTCAATGGATATTTGAGTGGCTATGTCAAAAGTACGTATGCTCTCTATTCTATCTCCGTTTAACTCTATACGATAAGGCTCTGTATATGCAAAAGAAAAAATATCTATTATTCCACCTCTCAACGCATATTGTCCTCCCTCCACAACAAAATCTGTATATTCAAAACCATAGTCGTCCAAATCGGCTATTAATTTTTCCAAATCTAAGTTCTCTCCTTTTTGCAATCTTATTTCCTTTGTCCTTAATGAGGTTGGCTCTACAACCTTTTCCTCTATGGACTCAGGATAGGCTACTACAATAAGTTTTTCTCCTTTGCTTAATCTATTAAGAACTTGCAGTCTAAGAATAGAATTATCAGAATTTTCCTCCTTTACTCCTTTTTGTTTGGTAGAAAGAGAGGGATAAAAAAGAATATGTTTTTTGGTGTAATCTTCTTTTTCGTCTTGCAACAATTCTTCCAAATCATTAGCAAGATAGGCTGCCTCTTGCATAGACTCGGCTATCAGAAGATGAGTGCGATTTTTTAGAAGTATGTCCAAACTTGCCACCACAAAAGCAAAGCAAGAGCCCACACAAGAATTTAAAAGAATTTTTACCCTCGGGTCTTCTAATTCCTTAGCAAGTAAAGTAATGTTAGGATTTTTTAAATAAGTTTCTAAAACTTCTCTCATTTGCAAACTAATGAAT